>JAYUWT010000250.1:0-4546 GCA_043753405.1 Saprospiraceae bacterium
GTCAGCCCATGGATTATACAATGATCTGATCCTTCCCATAAAACCTGCATTAAAGGATAAAAAAGAATTAGTCCTCATCGTGGACGGAACCCTGGGATATATACCCTTCGATGTGCTTCTGACAAATAAGATAGAAGATGATAAGATCGGTAAGTATAAATTTTATTCATATCTGCTCCACGATTATGCCATAAGCTACAATACCTCTGCTACTTTATGGAAGGAAATGGAGCAATACAGCTCTGCAAAAGATACAATCAGCTGGGTTGGTTTTGCTCCCAGGTATGCACCCGGAGGCACTGATGGCCCGTCTGCCTTGACAAACTCGGTCAGTGAGATCCAGAAAATTGCATCTGAATTAAAGGGCTCAGAATTTGTAGGGGAAGATGCTTCCAAAACCAATTTTATCGAAGAGATCAACAATAAGTCGCTTGTTCAGTTTGCCGGGCATTGTTTTATCAATGATTCTGATGCTGATAGTTCATTCCTTGCTTTTTCCAATGAAGGAAAAGGCGGTGATGTCTGGAAACTGACGGTCAATGAGATCTATGGCATCCATGTCAATGCCAAATATCTCGTATTGTCTGCTTGTGCGACGGGAACGGGATTGTTTAAGAAGGGGGAAGGCATCATGAGTTTGTCGAGGGCTTTCGCATTTGCAGGGGCATCCTCAATATTATCTACTTTCTGGAAGGTTGATGACAAATATTCATATGCATTAATGTCAGGACTTTATAAAAACCTTGACAATGGATTAAGCAAAGATCAGGCGCTGCGACAAGCTAAGCTTGATTTTATTTCTGAAGGAAGTAATGCATCTTCCCATCCTTTCAATTGGGGTCCTTTTGCTACCATTGGCAATACGCAAGGTATTATATTTAAAAAGTTGCCACAGGATTATACCTTATATTATATATTGATACCTTCTATTTTACTACTTTGTTTTTTTGGGTTCAGACTTTACAGGAGGACTGCCCCATGAACACATGTCCCCCTTTGGAGCTAGGGTTTATATTTTGTTTGAATCATTTTATATTATGTTTTTTATTGTTGCAAGCATCTATACAATGCAAAGTAAAACTTTGCAGACACACCGACGTTGGTAAAACCTACGCCGAACCCCAACCATCTTTATTTGTAATAAATAATAAATTGAACGTATGTTGAGCGTAGGTTGCACCTATGTTCGTGTGTCACCAAAATTCCATTTTGCATCTAATATATTGACTATCTACAATTTACAATTCGTATTCTTTTTTTTAAGAGTACTATCACTAAATAAAAAAATGAAAACAAATTAATTATAAGTCACCCTCGCTCCACCTTTCAAAAATTAATGAAATATTTTTCATTAAACGTTTGTACAATTGGAAATAAGTCGTAGCTTTGCATCCACTTTCAGAAAAGGGTCTGCTTTATTGAAGCTAGATAAAGGTTTTCAAGCATTTAAGGCCCTTTTTGAAGAATAAAAATCATTGTAATTACATTAAAAAGATAATATGCCTACGATAAATCAATTGGTAAGAAAAGGCAGGAAAGTTGTAGAAATAGCGAGCAAATCCAGAGCCCTGGAGTCAAGCCCTCAGAAACGTGGCGTTTGTACCAGAGTTTATACTACAACTCCTAAAAAACCGAATTCAGCACTCAGAAAAGTAGCTAAAGTAAGGCTTACCAACCAGATCGAAGTGATTGCTTACATCCCGGGAGAAGGCCACAACCTTCAGGAACACTCCATCGTATTGATCGCAGGAGGTAGAGTAAAAGACTTGCCGGGTGTCAGATACACCATCGTAAGGGGAGCACTGGATACTGCCGGTGTTAACAACAGGAAGAAAAGCCGTTCGCACTATGGTACGAAACGTCCTAAGAAATAATTTATATTATTAAGAAGCAAATAACAGCTTAGAAAACATGAGAAAAAGGAAACCAAAAATTAGATTGATTGAAGGAGATCCACGGTACAATGATACTATGGTGACTAAATTTGTCAATCATCTGATGTATGAAGGGAAGAAAAGTACCGCCTTTCAAATTTTTTACGATGCAATGGATATCGTAAAAGAAAAACTGGGAGAAGACGAACACGATGCATGGAAGAGAGCACTCAGCAACTCTATGCCTCAGGTGGAAGTCAGATCCCGTAGGATCGGAGGGGCTACCTTTCAGATCCCGACTGAATTACCTGCCAATAGAAAGATCTCGATTGGCATGAAATGGTTGATCACTTTCGCCAGAAAAAGAAGTGGTAAAGGTATGGCTGACAAACTTTCTGCAGAATTAATAGCTGCAAGCAAAGGTGAAGGAGCAGCTGTAAAAAGAAAAGAGGATACGCACAGAATGGCAGAAGCCAACAGAGCATTCGCGCATTTCAAAGCTTAATTTTTTTTAAACTAAGATTTTTTAAATCAGATATAAATGTCTACCAAACTTAATTTAACAAGGAATATTGGTATTGCTGCTCACATCGATGCTGGTAAAACAACGACTACTGAACGTATTCTGTTCTATACCGGTATCAGCCACAAAATAGGTGAAGTACATGATGGCGCTGCCACTATGGACTGGATGGAGCAGGAGCAGGAAAGGGGTATTACCATTACATCTGCAGCTACCAAAACTCACTGGGATTGGAAAGACGAACACTATTCGATCAACATTATTGATACTCCGGGCCACGTTGACTTTACAGTTGAAGTGGAACGTTCTTTGCGTGTATTGGATGGTGTTGTTGCATTATTTAGTGCTGTAGATGGAGTAGAACCTCAATCAGAAACAGTTTGGCGTCAGGCTGACAGATATAAAGTGCCACGTCTTGGATTCGTTAATAAAATGGATCGTCAGGGAGCAGATTTCTTCAATGTTGTGAAACAAGTGAAGGAAATGCTCGGTGGAAATGCAGTTCCTCTGCAGGTACCTATTGGTGCTGAAGAGAATTTCAGAGGTGTAGTTGACCTTATTACCAATCAGGCAGTTGTTTGGAATGAGGATGATTTCGGTATGACTTACAACGTCATTCCTATTCCTGAAGATTTGGTGGACATCGTTGCTGCACAAAGAATTGAAATGCTTGAATCAGTGGCTGAATATGATGAAGCCATCATGGAAAAATATTTCGATGATCCGGATTCTATCTCGGCAGAAGAGATCAGAGCAGCGATCAGAGCGGCAGTTGTTGATATGAAGATCGTACCTATGATGGCAGGTTCTTCATTCAAAAATAAAGGAGTACAGGCGATGTTGGATGCAGTTTGCGCCTTCCTACCTTCTCCATTGGACGTAGAAGCTGTAGAAGGAATCGATCCTAGGACAGATACTCCTGTTTTCAGAAAACCAAAAATTGAAGAACCATTTGCAGCACTTGCTTTCAAGATCGCAACTGACCCATTCGTAGGTCGACTGGCATTTATGAGGGTTTACAGTGGTAAACTGGATGCAGGTTCATATGTATTAAATACAAGATCAGACAATAAAGAGCGTATCTCACGTCTCTATCAGATGCATGCCAATAAACAGAATCCTATCAGCAGGGTGGAAGCGGGTGATATCGCTGCAGCTGTTGGATTTAAAGATATAAAAACAGGTGATACACTTTGCGATGAAGCAAATCCGATCATCCTGGAATCAATGACCTTCCCAGAGCCTGTGATTGGTCTGGCGATAGAGCCTAAGACTACAAAAGATCTTGAAAGATTGGGTATGGCTTTGGCAAAACTTGCTGAAGAAGATCCTACTTTCAAAGTAAAATATGATGAAGACACAGCTCAGACCATCATCAGTGGTATGGGAGAGCTTCACCTTGAGATCATAGTAGATCGATTGAGAAGGGAGTTTAAAGTAGAAGTAAACCAAGGCGCACCTCAGGTGAACTATAAAGAAGCATTGACTAAGATGGTCAATCACCGTGAAAAGTTGAAAAAACAATCGGGTGGATCGGGTTTATTTGCAGATATGGAATTCGAATTGGGTCCGGCAGATCAGGAATTCCTTGACAGCGAAGAATTCAAAAATGGCAAGACCAAGTTACAGTTTGTATGGGGTATTGTCGGTGGATCGATCGATAAAAACTATATTAAACCAATCACGGATGGTTTTACTCAGATGATGAGCAATGGTATCCTGGCAGGTTATAACATCGACAGCATGAAGGTGCGTGTCCATGACGGCTCTATGCACTCAGTGGATTCAAAACCTATAGCATTCGAATTGGCTGCTAAGGAAGGATTCAGGGAAGCTGCCAAAAAAGCTGCACCGGTTCTTTTGGAGCCTATCATGAAACTTGAGGTAACAACTCCTGATGAATATACAGGTTCTGTCATCGGTGACCTTAACAGACGTCGCGGACTTGTGAAAGGCCAGGATGTGAAGTTCAACGCGGTGATCGTTAAAGCTGAAGTTCCTTTAAGTGAGATGTTCGGTTATGTAACCCAGTTGCGTACGATCACTTCAGGTAGAGCTTCTTCATCTATGGAATTCTCACACTTTACTCCGGCACCTACCAACATTGCTTTGGATGTGATCGAAAAAGCAAAAGGAGCCGTTAAAGCTT
>JAYUWT010000251.1:0-12377 GCA_043753405.1 Saprospiraceae bacterium
ATCACTTCCTTCCTAAAAAACCGAGTATCAAATTAAGTAATAATGAACTCTCTAAAGATGTATATTTGAATGTCGCTTAAACATTATTCACGTTAATTATTATATAAATATAATTCAAATTCAAAACTTAGATGATGAAAAAAGGTAAGATCATATGTTATAAAAAACTATTGAAGTATAAAACGGAAGGATTTCCGGTGTCACCACGACGTAGTGGATACTACGCGGAACCGCCCTTGCGGGATTAATTTTTCTAATTGATTGATACATTTACAAATTAAAGGTGAACTCAATTAAGCGAGCGTTAAACGTAGGATTTCCTACGATTTGGCGTCAGCAAAATTCTTTTTGAATTAAAATAAACGGAAGGATTTCCCGTGTCACAACGACCTAGTGGATACTACGCCGAACTGCCCTTGCGGGATTAATTTTTCTAATTGATTGATACATTTGCAAATTAAAGGTGAACTCAATTAAGCGAGCGTTAAGCGTAAGTTTTCCTACGATTTGGCGTCGGCAAAATTCTTTTTGCATTAACAAAAACGATCTATTTATCTAATATCTAGTATCTGTAATCTGACTTCTGACCTCTGACTTCTGACTTCTGACTTCTGACCTCTGACCTCTGACCTCTGCCCTCTGACCTCTGCCCTCTGACTTCTGACCTCTTCCTTACCAACCCATATCCTCCTCAGACGGAGCATCGCCTTCTTTTTTGGCGTTGTATTCTTTTTCGTATTCTTCCTGACGGCGTGCAAATTCATCGAAATCGTAGTCAGGCATTAAAGTGGATTTGACGTGGTCGATAGTCTCTTGCAGTCCGGATAAAAACCTGTTAAAATCTTCCTTGTACAAAAAGATCTTGTGGCGTTCGACTCCTTCAGAATTAAATTTTTTGGTGCTTTCGGTTAAGGTGATGAAATAATCCTCCCCTTTAGTCTGCTTCACATCGAAGAAATAAGTCCTGCGCTTGCCTGCTTTTATTTTTGTAGAAAATACGCTGTCAGGTTTTCTAAATGGTCGGTTGTTATCCACGGCTTAACTTTTAATTTATTTCCAATACTAAGCAAATATATAATTATTTATAATAAATTATTTGAAAATAAGTGAATATTTTCTGATATACGTTCGCTTCTAACCTACAAATATTTTCTAAAGTAAAGGAAGAACACTCATTTCCAAAAAATTTTGATACAAATAAAGATAGAAGACATAAGCAGAGTAGTAAAAAGTGGATCTAGCGTAAAGCTTTTTTTAAGGCCAAAATGATCTCTAGAATCTTACAACTGTTATTTTACTTTCTTTTCTTGAAAAAAGAAAGTAACAATCACGTCCCGCATCAAGTGCGGGATGCGGGACAAGGCTCTATAAATTTTTTAACGCTCTTTCATTCCGAAAATGCTCAAAAAATTTATAAGGCCACTCCCGCACAGATGAAACATTTTATCAATCGGAAACGATTCGCAGAGTGTTATACCAGCTGTATTGCCTTATTACATTAAGGTTTTGGATTAATGCTCCCCATGGTCATCATGGTCTACATGGCTTTCTATAAGTATTTTTTGAACATCCGGTGGTGTTTCTGCATATTCACTGAAAGCTCTCTTGAACTTGGCCCTGCCTTGAGTGATAGAGCGCAATGAGGATGAGTATCCAAATAATTCTGCCAAAGGTACCCTGGCATTGATCTTCTGATAATGTCCCTCAGCGTCCATTCCGGTGATCATAGCCCTTCGGGTCTGAAGGTCACCCATCACTTCCCCCACCATGTCTTCAGGTGCAAGCACTTCCAGGTCAAATATCGGCTCGAGCAATTTTGGGTTTGCTTTTTTAAATGCTATTTTGAAAGCCATCGTCGATGCCGTCTGGAATGCCATGTCATTGGAATCCACAGGGTGCATCTTGCCATCAAAGATCGAAACCCTGATATCCCTGCATCTGGAACCTGTCAATGGACCTTCTTCCATTTTCATGAGAATACCTTTTTTTATGGCATTTGAAAATCTCGAATCTATCGTTCCGCCAACGATGCACCAAAGAAAAACAAGTTTCCCACCCCACGGCAATTCATCCACTTCTGAGTTTCTTACAGACAATCCGGCCGGATTTGGCATTCCATCATAATATGGCTCAATGCGCATATGGAGTTCAGCAAATTGTCCTGCACCGCCACTTTGTTTTTTATGCCTGTATACTTCATCCACACTCTGCCGGATGGTCTCCCGGTAAGGAATCTTAGGTTTATCAAATTCAATTTTCAATCCAAAGGTCTTCTCTATCCTCATCTTAACAATATCTAGGTGGAGCTGTCCCTGTCCATGAAGGATAGTTTGTTTCAACTCTGTGGAATGTTCCACTACAAGCGTTGGATCTTCCTCATGCACAATGGATAAGGCTCGCGCGACTTTCTCAAGACTGTTTTTATCCGGCGGCACCATCGCTGTTCTAAACCGTGGTTCCGGAAAGTGAATGGGTTCGATCTTTCTGTTAGTACCCTTGGAGTTGAGTGTATTATTGGTATGAGAATTTTTCATTTTAACCGTTACACCAAGATCGCCAGCAACTAATTGAGGAATCTCTGACCTGTTCTTGCCATTGGATACGAAGATGTGATTCAATCTTTCCACGGTCCCATTGTCAGCATTTGTGATCTCATCTCCTGTTTTGACTGTGCCGCTGTACACCTTAAAATAACTAACGTTGCCAACATTTGGCTCTGAAATGGTCTTGTAGATAAATATGGTGGCGTCTTTCTTATGATCACACGGTAGTGTTTTTCCGTCTTCAAGTATAGCATCAGGGCGGCCTGCCGGAGATGGTGCGACGTCATTCAGGAATCCCATTAGTCTGCCACTTCCCATATTTTTAGCACTTGAGATACAGAATATTGGAAAAAATTGTTGATTGGAAAGTGCTATTGTGAGGCCTTTTGCCAGATCATCTTCACTCAATGTTCCTTCTTCAAAATACCTTTCCATGAGCCCTTCCTCATTTTCAGCTGCAATCTCTACCAGCTGATTATGCAATGCACTTGCTCTTGCCAATTCTGTGTCCGGTATTTCTTCTTTGCTTGGTTTTCCTCCCTTAGCAGGAAATTTATAAACCACCATACGTAGCGCGTCAACAATGGATGAAAAATTGGCACCTGTATCCAAAGGATATTGGATCTCAATTACTTTGGCACCAAACCTGTCCTTAGCCTGAGCCACAGATTTATCATAATCCGCCTGTGGGCTGTCTAAATGGTTAATAGCAAGTACTGTCGGAAGCTTGAATGACTCCACATATTCCCAGATCAATTCAGTGCCTACTTCGACACCATATTTGGCATTAATCAAAAGGACTGCTGTATCAGCAACTTTCATGGAAGAGATACTCTCTCCTACCAGGTCATCCGATCCAGGTGTATCTATGATATTTATTTTGGAATCCTTCCACGTGACATGCATCAAAGATGAATACACCGAACTATGCCTTTCCTTTTCTATTTCTATATAATCGGAAGTAGTTGAGTTTTCATCCACAGATCCAATTCTGTTGATCTCGTGAGCTTCAAACAACATATTTTCTACTAATGTGGTCTTGCCACTACCCGAATGTCCAAGCAAAACGATGTTTCTGATGTTTTTAGGATTATTAGCCATTGATCTGGAATTTAAGTTATTATAGAAGACGTCCGAAAGTCAAGTGAGTTAAAAAGCATATTGACTTAAGGTACATTTTAACCTAAATATAGATATCTGATATTAAACTGCATAATTCTTTGGTATTTTTTTTAATAATCAAGTAATTATTTGGTTAACCCATAGTATTTTTATGTAATATGTGGTTGGGCTATTTAAAAGTCTGAAAGAAGTCAGAATAAAGTCGGAAGAAAGTCTGATGGAAGCCTTTGTGTAACTTTGGGTTTCTCTGGGAAACTTTGTGAAACAGCTGAGAAAAGTGAGAAGGTGAGAAAGTGAGAAGGATCATAAAAATTATACTTCTGCTATATATATTTGCGACTTTTTTTGAAGCTCTGTCCATCTTGCTAATGCCTAAAGGGTAAGAGGTTATGAAAAATTGAAAATAGAAAAAAGTATCCACTGATTACAGATTACTGATTACTGATTACTCAATACCTATTTCAAAGTTGGACGTCTAAAGTCAATTCCTATTTTACATTTGTTTTTATCGGGTCATTTAAAAACCTGCTATCTTTGATCACTTGTAATATCTAATATGCCATTTCGACATTGAATGTATTTCTCCTTACTCCTCCATTTACACAGTTAAATACGCCTTATCCGGCTACTGCATACTTAAAAGGGTTTCTCAACACAAAAAACATCTCATCTATTCAGGCCGATATCGGAATGGAAGTAATCATAAAGTTATTCAGTAAAGTAGGCTTAAACTTTTTATTTGATCAGGAACATTTAATAAAAGGTAATTTTTCAGATAATGCACATAGGATATATACCCTAAGACAGGATTATATTTCTACTATTTCTTCCGTAATAGCTTTTCTTCAGGATAAGGATCCTTCTCTTGCCTACCTCATATGTACAGGAAATTATCTGCCGGAGGCCGGACGTTTTGAACAAATGGCAGATCTCGAATTTGCATTCGGCAATATGGGGATTAGAGATAAGGCAAGACATCTGGCAACATTGTACCTTGAAGACATTTCTGACTTTATAATTGAGACTACTGATCGCTTTTTTGGCTTCAGCAGATATGCTGAGAGACTAGGAAGATCTGCAAATACTTTCGATGAGCTGCTCGGACATCTGAATGCCCCACCTTCATTTATTGACCAATTATTATTTGAAGTATTAGATAATCATATAAAATCAGATGACCTTCCGGAACTGGTGGCTATATCTGTGCCATTTCCCGGAAACCTTTATAGTGCTTTCAGGAGTGCTCAATGGTGCAAACAAAAATTTACTGATATTAAGATTTGTATGGGTGGTGGCTTCCCCAATACCGAACTGAGATCAATCTCTGATGCAAGGGTATTTGATTTTTTCGACTTTATAACCTTGGACGATGGTGAAGCACCGTTAGAACACCTGATTCAGCATCTTCAGGGAAATAGAACGATTGATTTTTTGAAAAGAACATTTGCCAGAGTCGATGGTAAAGTATCTTTTTATAATGGGTCCGGAGCACCGGATTATAAACAAAAAGATATAGGAACTCCTGATTATTCAGGTCTGGAGCTAAAAAACTATCTGAGCGTGATCGAAGTCACAAATCCGATGCACAGGCTCTGGAGTGATGGAAGGTGGAACAAGCTGACCCTGGCACACGGTTGTTATTGGGGTAAATGTACTTTTTGTGATATTACTTTGGATTACATTGGAAACTATGAATTTACCACAGCGAAAATGCTCGTGGACAGAATGGAAATTGTAATCCAACAGACCGGGCAACAAGGATTTCACTTTGTCGACGAAGCAGCACCCCCCGCATTGATGAAAGAAGTAGCTTTAGAAATATTGAGGAGAAATCTAACCGTCACATGGTGGACCAATATCCGGTTTGAAAAAAGTTTTAGCCGGGATCTCTGTCGTTTGCTCGCTCTGGCCGGATGCATTGCCGTATCAGGTGGGCTGGAAGTAGCATCCGACCGTCTTTTGAAATTAATAGATAAAGGTGTAACCGTGGCACAAGTGGCCAGGGTATCTGACAATTTCACGCATTCAGGCATCATGGTGCATGCCTATCTGATGTATGGATTTCCCACCCAGAATGAACAAGAGACCGTTGATTCCCTGGAAATGGTCAGACAGATGTTCGAGGCCGGCATCATACAATCGGGATTTTGGCATCAGTTCGCGCTGACAGCACATAGTCCTGTAGGAAAAAAACCAACGGATTATGGCCTGCGATTAATAACCACCCAACAGGGAAACTTTGCCAATAATGACCTTGAATACGAGGATCTGACGGGATGCGAGCATGAATTATTCAGTGCAGGTTTGAAAAAATCACTTTTTAACTATATGAATGGTATCTGTTTTGAATATAATCTGCAGGAATGGTTTGATTTTGAAATTCCTGAGACTTCAGTTTCAGAGACTTATATCCAGGATGTATTGAATATAGATGAGCCTGATAAAATTACTGAAAGTAAACGGGTCATTTATATGGGTGTGATACCTGAAATCCAGCGAATAAAAGCAAATATGATCAATCTGCTTTTCACCACAAAATCAGAAAGTCTTGAGATACAATTAGATAAAAAATCAGGTCTGTGGATCCTGAAAATGTTGGAGGAGACTTCCCTGGTCAAAGAAAATAATGTCACTTATGCAGACCTGGTTCTTGATTTTCAAAAGGAGGAATTGGGGGATTTGAGTTTATTCTGGCTTAGAGAAGAAATGGATCTAATAAAACAATGCGGACTTCTCATAGTATGATCTTACATGTATTTTTTCCAAAACACACTGCCATACCTATTGTAAGCGTGGGCCGTAAATGGTAAATTATTTCCTATCATTTCCATAGATGTGGCGGGTTCCATTTCAATACAAAACTGAAGGGCTTCCTTAATTTCTGGTTTTATGATATTTACGAATGGTATTTTGGCAACCAGCAGCCAAATAAAATCCTCATTTTTTCCAAGTAAACTAAACAGCAAACTGGCCCATGGTGAGAGCCTGATAAATTTATTAGTTCTTCGAAGACTTACACCTCCATTGCCCACCTGATTTCTCATGAGTGGAAATAATTCGATGAAAACTTTTGCTTTGACCTGATCAGGTTTCCATATCCAAGGAGCTCCGACGTAGTCATAATCTTTGAGGCACCATTCATTTAATTCATCCCGGAAGACCCATGCATCATTCTGGATGATTAACATATACTCATAGTTTTCAAAGGCCTTGTAAAACCACTTAGAACAAAGCATTTTATTATATGTACGGATGTCTTTGAAATGTTCCGCAGAAAAGATTTTAACCTGGTCTTTTTTGTATCCGAGGTCATAATAAGCATCGTAACTGATATTATTAGGACCAACAATAATTAGTTGGAAGTTATTTAATTTATTTAAAGTCTGAACCATTGATCGGGACTCTTCTGAAGATGGGACCTCTTTATAAATGGGAATTATAACTACTACCTTTTCCAAAAATATGATTTAGGGTAAAAATATGAATTATAAATTATAAATGATGAATGATAAATGGGCTGTATCGCAAAGAAGCGCAAAGAAGGGCAAAGTGGCGCAAAGAGAAAATAGGTAATTTGTAATCGGTAATATTCCTGAGGAAGAATAAACTTGTCTCCACAAAAAAGTCGGTGCTGTATCGCAAAGAAGGGCAAAGAAGGGGAAAGTTGCGCAAAGAGAAAATAGGTAATTTGTAATCGGTAATATTCCTGAGGAAGAATAAACTTATCTCCACAAAAAAGCCATTAGCCATTAGCTATCAGCCATCAGCTAATTTCAGGGCTGTATCGCAAAGTTGCGCAAAGAAGGGCAAAGATGCACTAGGCGCCATCTAGAATCTAGTGTCTAGTGTCTAGTGTCTAGCATCTGATACACAACTTTAATTCACCTTCTCTGTTCGTACCATTAATGCCATCAATCCGCAACATACTCATCAGAATAGCCATTCTACCGATCCGCTTTTACCAGCTGGCCATAAGTCCCTGGCTGGGATTCAACAAATGTCGATACCAACCGACTTGTTCACATTATGCAATAGGAGCTTTGAAAGAATGGGGAATAATTAAAGGCTCATGGCTTGCACTTAAAAGAATCTTTCGATGTCATCCATGGGGGGGCCATGGTTTTGATCCTGTTCCTGTTAGATCCAAAGATCCTAAATAAAAAATGCCCTCATAATGAAGGCATTTTATATTTTTTCTGATCTTTTAAGAAAAATTATTTTTTAAATTGCCATTGATTTACCCTGGCCGCTATTTTATAACCCAAAGACAAACCAGCTGTAGCATCTTCTTCAAAGTGGACTCCCAGGGGAAGTCGGGAATAAGCTACTTCATTTGCCATTTCCCCAAAGCTGTAAAATGTACGTGGCTCGCTTCTAAACTCAAGTCTGCCTTCATGGCATCTGTCGGTTATTTTGTATTGGTCTCCAAATATACTCGCCAGCACACCGGCTGTTGCTGCTCCAAACGCAGCATGTTCAGAAGGGTAGGAAGGGGTAGCAGGAGTATAATATTTACCTTTTACATAAGGAGTCATGATGGTATTCCATTCAGGATCCATATTTGATCTGATATAATCTACAGGTCGCATTACATTGTATTTGTATTTATTATTCCAGCTTCCTATTCCTGCATCGCATAATGCCATTGAAACTTTCGCATAGATCATTGCAGCATCAGCAAGGTTGGAATTTTCATTTTTAATGACCTGTGTTGCTATTGCGGTCCACCTCCCAGCAGGAGTAAAAGTCAAATAAGCGAAATCATCACTCCAAAACTCCGCGATCCAATAATTATCTGTCTGAGGGTTATTTCTTATAGATTCTGTTAGATCATGTACATATTTCGACTGCTGGAACATTGCGGACTGATCGTCAGTAGAATATTCAAAAGGAGTTGGGATATCAAAATCAGACAACGTTGCAGCAAATACTCTCAAATTGCCCCAATGTGGTAAGACAGCAGGAGAATAATCAGGATAAGTCGGTTGCCATTTTCCATCACCAGATGGAGGAATGTATGAAGGATCCGTATTTTTCAGATATGCAGCATCTCCGGCTACATCCAATTTTGACCAATCAAAAATAGTATTTGCAACCAACTCCCCATATTCCATAGATCTTTCAACTATGGCAGGGTCTACCTTTTCAGAATATTTTTTGTGCAGGGTTTCATACAATCTCATTACATGAAGTTGTTGAATCTGAGGAGCAGTGGGATAGAATTTTTGTACTGAATGTTTATAACAACTATTCATTACGATCGGCCAGACATAAGATTCTTCTGAAAGAATAGATGGTATGAGGATCTGAAGATATTTGTCCGCAATAGAATTGTATTGGTCAGTCATGCCGGGAACAATAGACTCGTAACCTGCTAGGTTGATATAAGCAAGCGACCTGGCGGCCACAGGGCATTTATACCCGTCGGTATATCTCTCCATTTCGAGCATTTGCTTATTCCATTCCGTCGCAACTTCATTGTCAAATGAGGTAGCATCATTATATACAGGAGCAATGCCTGAATTAGGTTCTTCTTTACCACAACGACTAAAAATGACTGTAACAACTAAAAGAAATAAAATACGTAATGTTAAATGTAAGGGCTTATGCATATGCAACAGGATTAAAATGTTATTTTAGCAACAGCAAAATTACTAATTTTTTCTTTTAAACAAAATCTTAATTCATAATAGATTGTAAATTGCATAGTTAGATTTAGCATTTATTATATAAAGGAAAAAAATTAGCAAAAAATAGTTTACTATATTTGCTTTAACAACACGAATAAAATCACAGGGCTTATGAACCTATTTACAAAAAAATTTATAGTATTATTTATTATAGCAGCCTCTATTGCAATAATGACTTCATGGGTCGAAGATCCACCCAACTATCATAGCGGTGCACCAGGCGAATTAACATGCGCTAATTGCCACGTAGCTCCTGCAGGCAATCCATCTACAGGAACTTTGGAAATATTAGGATTACCTGATACGATAGTGCCCGACACAGATTATACCATCACCGTTCGTATGACCAAGACATCAGGAATTGCCAGTCAGGCAGGATTTCAGATGACACTAATCAACGAAGGGATCGTGAAAATAGGAACCTTCAGTAATCCTTCAGCGGGTGCTGCCATCTCCAATCAACTTTTCCGAGATTACTTTGAACACAGGCCTGCTGCCATTTTTCCAGCCGGCAATGTCGTGGTATGGACGGTCACCTGGCACAGTCCCAAAGAAGAAGATGCATTTAGCCAACCAATCAAAATATATGCAACAGGTCTTTTGGGCAATGCCGATTCTACTGTTTTGAATGATGTTTCACTGGCAACTTCGAAGAGCTATTATTTCAAATCGAATTATACCCAGATCGCAGCATCTTTCGATCCTCATCCTGTCACTTGCAGTGGTGGTAACGATGGATACATCAATGTCAATGTAAGCGGTGGAAGGGCACCCTATAAATTTTTATGGAATACAGGTGACACTACTAAAAACATAGACGGGTTGCATGCAGGAACCTATGCTCTTACGATCACAGATGATGGTATAGATACTTTTGTACATATTGTAGCCATAACTCAACCATTTCCTGTGTTTGGAGAGATCATTAAAACAGATATTCCTTGTAACTCATCCGTTTCCGCTGAGGCAATAGTAGTCCCAAGTCAAGGGGTCAGTCCTTATACCTATCTCTGGTCCAATGGTCAAACCACCAATACTGCTTCTTTTGATAGTCCCGGCCAAATCCTGGTAACCATCACAGATGCGAACGGTTGTACTTATGTCGCAACAAGTTCAATAATTAAAAAAGGGGATTTTACTGCGCAGGTCAATGATGTGGTCAATACCAGGTGTTTTGGGACAGCCACTGGTTCCGCCACTGTGATCGCATCGATACCCTTTCCTACTTCATATATCTGGTCCAATGGCGCTACGACGGCTCATATAACAGACCTTGCTGCAGGAGAATACAGTGTTACTGTGTCTAATGTGGATGGTTGTGAAGCCCGGGCTACAGTAACAATTCTGCAGCCAACCCCTTTAAAAATAAGCACAAATACACTCAAACAACCAAGTTGTCAGGGTAGTTTTAATGGCCTGATATCGATTTTTGCGGATGGAGGAGTCCCTCCATACACCTACGAATGGGAAGATGGCTCGACATTAAAGACGATAAGTTCGCTCGTGGCAGGTGATTATCAGGTTACTGTTACAGATGCATTCGGCTGCATGCACGATGATACCATCACATTAAGCGAGCCTGCGCCAATTAATACAATCATTGATTTTCTCAATGAGAGTGCCCCGGGAGCCAATAATGGCAAAGCAAATATTATTGCTTCCGGAGGAACGGCCCCATACACTTTTTTATGGTCAGACGGACCTACAGGTAAAGACCGAAGTGATCTGTCTCCGGGATATTATACTATCACCGTGACCGACGTCAAAGGTTGTTCAACGGTCTCAAATCTTTATATATATCCTTTCAACTGTTCATTGGCAGTTAATGATGCTCAGATTAATAACATTGCATGCAACGGGGAATCCTCCGGCAGTATTTCTTTCGATGTATCAGGTGGAATAGCACCCTACACTTATAAGTGGTCGGACGGTAAAGAAACCACTGTTGTCACGGGACTTAAAGCAGGAACTTATGTAGTCAGTATTACAGATGCAGCAGGTTGCGAAACACACGGTTACTTTAAGTTGAACCAACCGCCACCATTAGTAAAAACACTTACCATAACTGATGCAACAAATCCGGATTTTGTTGATGGCAAAGTTAAATTCGTTTTCTCAGGAGGTACTCCTCCTTACACGTTGATCTTCGATGTGGGGGATACAATAACTACCTATACCGGTATCGTGACCTTTGACAATCTGTTCAACGGCTTACACAGTTATTCAGTTACCGATGCCAATGGTTGTAATTTTGCAGAACTATTTGTGATCAACCTGGAAGGTTGTTTACTGCAACCGGGTAATATAGTGATCCAGGATGTAAATTGTTCCGGAGGAGTTGATGGTGCAATTTGTATAAGTGTTCAGAATGCTACAGGTAACTATTCTGTATTCTGGGATGATGAGACCACTGATCTTTGCAGGTTTAATCTAAGTGCAGGAAAATACAATGTACATATCGAAGATGATGCAGGTTGTCAGAGCCTTGATACGTTGACGGTCAAACAACCGACACCAATCCGTATGGTTAATACCAATATCATAAAACCTGATGTTGGTGAATCTAATGGAGCCATCACAGTGCTCCTTACAGGAGGTATACCTCCTTACACCTTCAGATGGGAAAAAGACGGTGTATTGCTACCTTCTACTGAAGCAAGTCTCATTAATATCGCTGCAGGAACATATCTTTATATTGCTTCTGATGCCAATGGATGTAATTTTGCATCTGACACGATCAACCTTGAAAATGAGCCTTTGGGTAACAACCGTACCAGAATTCAACCATTAAGTATAGCTCCGAATCCAACTACAGGATTTATGACACTCCAATGGGAAGGCATTTTAGATGGGGATATTACTATAATTAATTCACTGGGCCAGGTCATAAAAACTGAAAAGGTCAAAAATCAAAGTTCAATTGAACTGGATCTGAATAATGTTCTGCCCGGAGTTTATGGAATTATTATGAGGTCGCAAAATAAGTCATTTAGCGGAAGGATCATCGTCAATTAGAAATGTT
>JAYUWT010000252.1:0-4524 GCA_043753405.1 Saprospiraceae bacterium
CTTGGCTATATTGCCAAATGTATCTGCCCTGATAAGACATGCGTTTTTTATGTTTATTGCGTTTGGGTCATAAACTTCTCCTAAAATGGTTATTGAATCATTATCTAAAATGATATCCTTAAATATTGTATATTTTCCTAATGTATAAAACTTGTTGAGGACAGAAAACTGCCCCCAACAAGTGAATGATATTAAAACCAAGAATATTGATATAATGAACTTCTGTGGTTTCATTTTTAAGTATAAGACATCCATTACTCTAACTGACATGTTAATAACTGATGGATCTCAATGCATTGAGTTGTGACCATACGGATCTCATCATTATTTATAATGAAATCTGCTTTTTTGATTTTTTCAATCTCCGGCAATTGACTGCGGATCCTCCTGACAGCTTCTTCCTCTGAAACATGATCTCTGTGGATAATTCGCCTGACCCTCAATTCTTCGGGTGATGTAACAACAATTAACTTATCCATCCATTTATAAAAACCACCTTCGATGATAAGAGCCGACTCATGGAGACAATAAGGCCCTGATTGGAGTGATGACCACTTAAAATAATCTTCTTTCACTTTGGGGTGAACGATCTTATTCAATTGTATTAATTTATCCTTATTGTTAAATACGATATTGCCTACGTACTTAGTATTATAAGTTCCATCATTGTGATAAGCAGCTTCACCTAACAGGTCAATGATCGAGGTTCTGATGTCAGGGTCTTCCACGATCAACTCCTTCGCCCGCAGGTCAGCATAGTATACCGCTATTCCTAAGACCTCAAAAACCGAACAGGCCAAGGACTTGCCACTTGCTATTCCTCCTGTGATCCCTACTTTAAGCATCTTCTTTTATTTGTTCTATTTTAAATCCATAATTTTGCAGCCCTGTTGCATGATCCACTTCAATGCCCAAGACCCTGCTTTTAAAAACGTTTATCAGATGATTCAGTTCATTGGATTCTGTGGATAAAATCAAATAAGGCGCTGATGACAGATCCTTTTCCTCAATATTTCCCGGAAATCTTTTAGCAGCTTCCATAATCATTGGCATTTGCTCGATACTGAAGTCTACCCTCATTTTATAAGTGGGTTTAACTTCCACCAGTGTCGCATTCGTCAAAACTTCTTTTGCTGATTCTTTATAAGCTCTGATCAAACCTCCCGTACCCAGCAAAGTTCCTCCGAAATATCGGGTTACTACGCATAATATATTCGTTACTTCAAATGCATCCAATTGACCCAGGATCGGTTTACCGGCCGTCCCTGAAGGTTCGCCGTCATCATTGGCCCTGTATTCTGAGGTCGGAACACCCAATTTATAAGCCCAGCAATGATGGTTTGCTTTCGGATGTTTTTCTTTCACTGATGACATTGCCATCTGAACTTCCTGCACATTTTTAACCGGAAAAATCTCACCAATGAATTTACTGGCTTTGATTTTAATTTCTTCTATTGAATGTGTCTTAATGCTGTAGGGCATTGGTTAATATTTTGCTTTTTCAATGGACGCGCAAGGCATTGCGCTATTACAATATTACTTTTAATAGAAAACGCAGTAAAATAATATTCTCGTTTCTTCTTATATTCATTAGTTTACTGCACTTTAGTCTTTGGACTTTAGTCATTGACTTGTCACGTATATCAGTTCATTCTTCGTAACTGTTCGCAGTTCGCAGTTCGCCTCATTCAACATTCAACATTCAACATTCACCATTTCATTCATTGTTCATTGTTCATTGTTCATTATTCATTGGATTATGGTCTTTTGTTAGCGCATTAGCACTTTGGCGCTTTGGCGCTTTAGCTGGTTACGGTAACGAGTAAATTCATTTTTCACACAATTCTTCTTTAGCAAATTACGTAAATTATTAAATTCATCGCAACTGTTCGCTGTTCGCTGTTCACTGTTCGCTGTTCGCCGTTCGCCTCATTCAACATTCAACATTCAACATTTCATTCATTGTTCACTGTTCATTGTTCACTATCCATTATGTCTTGTTCATTCTAGGTGAGGGTTCCACATGCATTGAAACATATATAATTCCTAATTCACCGGACTTTAGCAGATCCTCCACTTTATGAGCTATTTCGTGGCCCTTGAAAACGGAAATTCCGCCATCCACTTCCAGATGCAGATCAATTAGGTAATTTATACCCGCTTTTCTAACATAACACTTTTCAGTATCAACGACCCCATCGACACTTAAAGCCATTTTTTTGATCTTCTGTATTAGGTCATTGTGGTTTTGTTCGTCCATTATTTCACCCCAGGCAGGTTTAAATATCCGGTAACTATTGAAAATAATAACACAAGCCGCTACTAAAGCCGCCCAATCATCGGCGGCCTCGTAGCCCGGACCAAGAAATAGAGCAATTGAAATACCTACAAATGCTGAAAATGAAGTAATGGCATCACTTCTATGGTGCTGAGCATCCGCTTTTAATGCCGAACTATTCGTTGTTCTGCTCCTATTATTAACCCATCTGTACATTAGTTCTTTGATAATGATCACTCCTCCCAGGACGTATAAGGTATAGGTGGCAGGAAGAAGATGTGGTGTTATAATATTGACTATACTTTGGTAAATAATATAAACCGCCGTCGCTAGCAATAAACCCACCACAGCAAATGTCACCAATGGTTCAGCCCTGCCGTGGCCAAAGGGATGTTCGGCGTCCGGAGGCCTGGAAGCATATTTCAGTCCAAACCAAACGAAGATAGAACTTATCACATCTGAAAAAGATTCCAATGCATCTGCGACCAAAGCATAAGAATTACCTAAGATCCCTGCTCCTCCTTTGACAAAAGCCAATACTAAACTTACAAGCATACTTATGATCATCGTGTTCATTCCCACTTTCCATAAGTCATTTTGTTTTTTTGATAGGTTCAACTGGTAGCAGTTAGTTTCAGATTAATTAAAAGTAAAGTTTAAAGTCTCGTTTTAAAATAGGAAAAATAAAAATATGTTAAGGAAGATTTGTGTATTTTTGCGCCTTATTTTAGGAAAGTGCCGTATTTATTCCCGATCATTTGATTAAAAAAAAGCTATCAGGGATTACTTTACGGCATTTGATAGCATCTATAGATCTCTGATTAATAATGAACAATATTCCAATAACTTCAGCCCTGATATCAGTTTTTGACAAGTCGGGACTGGATGTCCTTGTAAAAGTACTTCATTCTTTGAAGGTAAAGATATATTCTACAGGGGGAACTTATGATTTTATAAAAAAATTAGGTGTAGAGGCAACATTAGTAGAGGACCTGACGGGTTATCCTGCCATGTTGGATGGCCGGGTTAAGACTTTACATCCAGCGGTATTTGCAGGTATATTAGCAAGAAGGGATGAAGATCATCTGGGTCAATTAAATCAACATCAATTGCCACAGATCGATCTGGTGGTGGTTGATCTTTATCCATTTGAAGAAACGTTGCGTAATACAAGCGATGAGCAATTAATAATAGAAAAAATTGACATAGGAGGTATTTCTCTTCTCAGGGCTGCATCCAAAAACCATGCACACGTGGTTGTAATTAGTAAACAGGTGCAGTATCCATTGATATCTTCCTGGTTGGTCGAGCAGCAAGGAAATACTTCACTGGAGCAAAGATCCAGGCTGGCTTATGAAAGTTTTGAAATTACATCAAATTATGATTCTGCTATTGCAAATTATTTTGCATCCAAAACAGGCAATGCCAAGACATTGAGATATGGAGAAAATCCTCACCAATCAGCCTCTTTCATAGGTAATATTAATAATGTCTGGGACCAATTGAGTGGCAAGGAGGTCTCCTACAATAATATAGTAGATGTCGATGCCGCTATTGCTTTGATCAATGAATTCAAGGATAATAAGCCCACTTTTGCAATTATCAAGCATACCAATCCATGCGGGGTATCCTCCCGGGAAACCGTAAAGGAAGCCTGGAATTCAGCTCTTGCCTGCGATCCTACATCAGCATTTGGTGGCATCATTATCAGCAATAAAGAAATAGATCTGGAAACTGCACATTCAATAGATGAAATATTTTATGAGGTACTTATAGCACCTTCTTTCGGTTTAAATGTTCTTGAGCTGCTCAAAAAGAAAAAAAACAGGATAATCCTTCAATTAAATTCTTTTGAATCTGGCACTATTCAACGTAAATATTTATTGGGAGGCCAATTGATGCAGGATATTGATAATATGAAAGCAGAGGATGAAGTTTTCCAAAAAGTAACAAATACCTCAATTCCTGAACCTCATACTCCGGATCTTTTATTTGGCATCAAATGTGTAAAACATTTGAAATCAAATGCAATTGCAATTGTAAAAGATGAACAGATGATCGGTGCAGGTTTGGGTCAGACCTCCCGTATTGAGGCTTTACGTCAAGCACTGGAAAAAGCAGGAAGAATGGGATTCAGCCTCGAAGGGTCCGTTCTTGCATCAGATGCTTTTTTTCCCTTTGCCGATAGTGTGGAAATTGCATTTGAAGCCGGCATAAAGGCAATCGTCCAGCCAGGTGGGTCAGTC
>JAYUWT010000253.1:0-4516 GCA_043753405.1 Saprospiraceae bacterium
GACCTCACTTGTCGACAAATTCTTTAATGAGACTCCGGCATCTTTACAAGTATCATAATCAAAAGAAAAATCTGCTTTGATGCCCGGAAACTTAGTAAATTTAAAAAAAGCGGTGTCAGTGCATTGAAGGCCTTCATTTAAAATCATAGTACCTGTATAATCTCCAAATCCAAATTTTGTAAGATCCAGATCAGCTGAAGTGTACATCGAGTCGATACCATTGCGGGAAACTATCCAGTTGTAATTAAATATACTGGATGCCAACGTACTTCTATTTACTATCTCAGTGAATTCAGTTCCACAGAATTTGAATTCTATATCCCTGCCAATGACCTTATCTGCCTCAAGGGAAGCCTTGATCACTTTTTCACAATTAGTTACATTGAATTGAAAATCCCTCAAAGTGGAACTCAATAAAACACCATTTCTGAATTCATCTATACGGACACCAACCACAAATTGACCTGTAGCATTAGGCAACCCTGTAAGCATGCCAGTCTTACTATCGATAGATATTGCAGGAGCACCACCCATAGGTGATCTGCTCGTAAATGGCGGTCTATATGTTACACTATCATATGGAGGTAAACAATCAGGATTTGGCACGACACTCGTGCATCCTGTACCATTATCCTGTCCCCCACCGATGATTGGAGCAACAAAATAGTATGCCAGACTATCTCCATCTATGTCAGACGCAGCGTGATCAAATTGAAGGGAAAAATTTCCACAGATTGCGATAGGAGGGATGGTGTTAAAAGTAGGTGAAGAATTATGTAATTGCTGGGCCAGAGGCGTGATCTCTGTATAATAAGTGGCTCCGACATCACCGGGATTTAATATGTTAAAGATCGTGTTGTTTCTGCAACATCTTTGATATATGATATAATAACTATGCAAAGCACTCACAGGTAGATCGATAATTTTCCTGTAAACACCTTCCTGAACACAAACACCGGGCGGTAAAACAAGGCACGGATTGGAAAATAAATTATTTAAGTTGGATATTACGGGGTTGCCAAAATTATTTTCATCATCAAAATATCCACCTTCTGAAGTAGCTATTGATATATCGGCCTGATTATCGAAAGGGCCATTTTGATTGCTGCTACAATCCCTGAATACGCGCAGTGTAATCCTGTATTTATTTATATTATTGGTTGTGGAAAGATACTCATAACTCATCATTCCTCCTATTATATGGGCGCTTTGCAGGTCTGATATTGAAGTGAGAAATAGAAAAGAACAAAATAATAAAAAACGTTGCATGATCAACAATTAAAAATTAATAAAAATATAAAGCTAAAAATTGCTTCATAATATGTGGATAAGTTGACTTTAAATCATAAAATAATATGCAAAATACCACAATTCTCAGAATAATAGTTTTACTTTATTAGAATCGGACCATCCATGAGTATACAATTTTGTTCCTTTAGCCGTGCCAATTCAAAGACTCCAAACTTAATTTTAATTCATATTAAGCCTTTTTGAATGAAGATCGGACTTTGCAGCCTACCTACATTCCATTTTTGCACAAGTATGATATTAAATCGGATTGTGAAACTTATTGAACCAGGAAAGCACTTCCTCTGACTATCCGCTTCTCCCCCCTCGCTTCTGTAAGTTTCACTTTTACAGCATACACGCCATTAGGCAATACCTGGCCATTTTTGTTTTTCCCGTCCCAACGGGCTTCAAAGTCTTCGGAAACATAAACGCGGTTTCCCCACCTGTCATATATAGACATTTCATAATCCTTTATACCAAATGGCACACCTACTGGACCGTATGTACCATTATCACCAGTATTACCCCCAATCAAGGCATTTGGTAGAAATAAAGTATATTTTGGAGCGACATCCACACGTACCATGAGTGTATCCTTACAACCATTATCGTGAGTGACTATTTGTGTGATAACATATATACCGGTATCCGGATAAGTATAAGTAGGATTTCTTTCTGAGCTTTCGCTTTCATTTCCGAAATTATAAAACCAAAATGAAGCTCTTAAACTTTCATCTGATATATTAATAGTTGGAGCTAAATTGGTTAATTCCCTGGGGAGATAAGAAAAATCTGCTACAGGAGATTCTATCACTGTTACAGTTTGCGGAAATACAGCTTCAGTCTCACATCCAAAGACATTTTTCACATTGATTCCGATCGTGTAAACTCCGGGTTGGGTATATGTATGCGTGGGATCGGTACCTGATCCGGTAGTACCATCTCCAAACTGCCATATAATCTCGTATTGATCTGTAATATAATTATTTGGTTTTTCAAAATGGACCATAAAGGGATCACATCCTTCCAATTGTCCAGGACTAATTAATTCATCTTTAGGAATCGGAAAAAAAGGAACAAGCTTGGAGATGCTGTCCATGCACTCGTTCTGGTCTGAAACTATAAGTTCCATATTATAAAAATCCGGGGCAAGGGTATTAAACTGTGCATTAAAAGAATTTGAAAATTGAATTTCATTTGCTTTCCAGGAATTAGTGATTATTGGACCTGCATCACTTAAAGACAGATTTTCGAAATTTATTACCTTACCAAGGCAGGTATCGTAGGTGTGTTTAAAATCTGCCCGGATATCAGGAAAAACATTTAATCTGATAAATGCCGTGTCACTACAAGGTAATCCCGGATTCAGAATCAGCGTACCTGTATACAATCCAAGGCCGGGTACTGACAATCTATAATCTTTTGTTTTTGAGGTTTGAATTTGACCCAAATAATTAAATTGCCAGGCCTGATCAAAAATATTACTTACAAGTGTACTATTATTGGTGATGTCGACCACAGAATCACCACATACCTTAATTTCTATATTCCTCCCCTCTACTCCCATTGCTTCAACCAGAGCATCGACAGTCTTGGAACAAGATGTTACATTAAACTGAAAATCGCGCCTTATCTCAGAAAGTAACAAGCCATTCCTATATTCTTTCACGCATATACCTACTACAAATTGTCCTACTACATTTGGTGTTCCTGATAACATACCTGTTTTGGGGTCGATGGATAAACCGGGACTCCCACCCAGGGGGTTTAATGCGGAATATGGTGACCGGTAAGGAACTTCGTCATAGGGTGGCGGACAATCAGGATCCGGTGCTACTACATTGCAGCCACTGTTACCCATATCATCATTTCCTCCTCCCAGAAAAGGAGCACATAAAGAATATACCAGCGAATCGCCATCTTTATCCACACCGGAATGGTCAAATATCAAGGGAAAATTAGCACATATAGCTGTGGGTGGAAAATTGAGAAACTCAGGTGATGAATTCATTAGGTTTTGAGCACGGGGAGTTATTTCCACGACGAAAGTCGCACCGATATCTCCGGGGCGGACTAAATTTGTAATGCTGTTGTTTCTGCAACACCTCTGGTAAGACACAAAATAACTGGAAGTGCTGACAGGCAATTCTACTAAGGTCGAATATATTCCTTCTTCCACACAGATATCAGGGGGAACTACCAAACATTTATTAGTTACTTCCACACTAATCTTCTTAATGGATGGATTGCCAAAATTAAACTGATTTATAAAAATATTTGTGTTACCTAAATATATTGTTGCTAAAGCTAGCACCTGCCCATTCAATCCATCAAAATCTGCTTTATTGGGCTCCGGTTTACAATCACGGTACATTTTCAGTACTATTCTGTAAGTATTTGTATTGGAAGTGCTGCTTACAAACTCATAATACATCACACCTCCGATAATATGTTTTGCAGACAAATTATTTTGGAACAAAAAAATTAAAATAAAAAAGACTATTATTCTGACCATACGTATGGATCCATTGTAAAAACTTCATTATTAACTTCACAGTGTAACAGAAAATAATTCTGAAGTGTTAACAAAGTTATTATATAAAATTTATAAAAACTAATAATTTAACTTTAACATGATCTAATTCAGGTTGTGAAAAGTAGTTGCTGAATTCGATATAATGATTGAATGTTCACTAACTTTGTTTTAATAACGCTTATCAAAGTAATAATACTAACCTCTTTTAGTAATAATTTTATATTTAATTTAATTACGTGCAAAACTTCGAAAAGGATTTGATTGAATGTTTGAACCACCTTAACAATGGTCAGATTATTTTATATCCAACAGATACGGTATGGGGCCTGGGTTGTGACGCTCAAAATGATGATGCTGTTAAAAACATTATTCATTTGAAAAACAGGCCTGATAAAAAATCTTTTGTCATTTTGGTGGAAAGCCTTCAAGACATAATAAAATATTCGCTCCCTCCATCTGCGGAGTTATTGAGTTTTAAAGAAAGTTCTCAAAGGCCTGTTACTTATATCCTTGATGGCGCAAAAAACTTATCCCGGCATGTAATTAATGATGATGGAAGTATAGCTGTGAGAGTGCCTGACGATCCTTTTTGTTTAAAATTGTTAAAAGCATTTGGAGGGCCCATTGTCTCTACATCTGCCAATAAAAATGGTGAACCAACCCCCGGATCCTTTGCAGCAATAAATGATA
>JAYUWT010000254.1:0-12297 GCA_043753405.1 Saprospiraceae bacterium
CAACAGATCATGGCTTACCGGGAAATGAGGTGTATGATCAGTTGCAGGACAGAAAAGGTTATATGTGGTTTGCTACCAATTATGGAATTTGCAGATTTAATGGATATGAATTTATCCAACCTGTCGATACCAGTAATTTTAAAGGTACAGAAGCATTTTTACCTACAGAAGACAATGAAGGGAATATCTGGTTTTCCAGGGTGGATGGTTCTATCTGGAAAATTGAAAATGATACAATTCGGGAGTGGAAATTCAATAATTTAGTTGCTTCCTATGTTGCCGAATACCGGCCCATTATGAAATTATATATTGCAAATAATGGAGATGTATGGATTTCACTCAATGTATTTGGTTTTTTGAAAGTTAATAAGGAAGGTCTTGTAACTGAGATTAGCCCTAATGAAAATAGTTTTCTTTTTACAACAATCGATGTGGAGGATATGTATGTATCAACACTTAAAAAATCAAGTAAATTTACAAAAAGAAGATTTCGTCAAATTTTGCAGTGGGATGGATATCTAAGAAAATCAATAAATATTATTGTCGAAAACAATTCTGATACAAAAGGATATTTGAATATGTTGAAATTAAAAGGTAATACCATACTTTTTAATTTGGGACAAAAATTTTATTTAGTGGTGAATGATAATCTTGTCTGGGAAAGTCATGTGAAATTTATTGCAAATAAAATGATCTGCACTCAAAGCGGCAAAATTCTGATCCCATTTCATAAAGGAAAAATGACAGGCCTAATTTTATATGAATCAGTAGATAATGTAAAAAAGGGTATTTATAAAAACTTACTACCGGCACAATATGTGACCAGGATTCTTGAAGATAAGGATGGAGGCTACTGGGCTACCACTCATCATGCAGGAGTGTTTTATTGTAAAAACCCTGGTCTTGAAATTTTCAATAAAAATGCCGGATTATTATCTGATGATATTGTATGTATGAGTGATGATGCTTCTAAACACATTTTTATTGGGACCCGACCGGCAGGTATTATCAAATTTAATATAGAAGATAATTCAACATCATTGATTCCTATTCCTGTATTTAATAGCCGGGAAATAAGTATATTATTTTATGATAAGCTGTTTAACAGGATTTTTGCGGATCAGATACTACACAGGTTTGAAAAACATAACTGGATTGCAGTTGGAGTTCTAGATGCTGAAAGCCGTTCTTTTAGTCGATTAACAGCAAAGTCAATTATAACTGCTCCTGATAGCAAGTTTATCTGGATAAGTTCACATACGGGTTTTGCTAAATTTAATTTATATACCGGGACATTAGAAGTGTTAGGTCAGAATTCTAAAGGAATACTGAAAGAACGCACATTTTCAGTAGCTCAGGATAAGAATCAGGAGATATGGGTAACTACCACAAGCGGGCTGCGAGTATGGAGAAATAATCAATATGAGATGCCTCCAATTACACATCCTTTACTCCACCTTCAACCCAGGAATATTCTTATTACTAATGATGGCAGTATGGTATTTAGTCTAAGTGGAAACGGAATTTTAATAAGAAATGGTAAGGACGAATGGAAACATTTGAGCATGAAGGATGGCCTGGTTTCGAATAACATATCAAAGTTTTTTTTGAGTAAAGAGGGGGTGATTTATGCTTGTTCAAATTCTGGCTTAAGCATCTTAAAAAATCAGGATGGAAAGTGGAATTTTATAAATGTTACCGAAAAAGACGGACTGCCATCCAATCAGGTGAATGATGTAGTTAAATTGCACGATATACTTTGGATAGCAACAAATAAAGGCTTGGTCAAACTCAAAAATTTGCCCAAGATTAAATCAATGTCGGCCCCGATTCTTGAGAAATTATGGATAAATAATGAAAGTGTTCCAATTCAGAATAATGCGGAGCTTGCCTACAACGATGATAATATTACACTTAGATTTTATGCCTTGCATTATCGTTCGGAAGCTAAGATTCCATATAGATTTAGGCTTCTAGGTGCAGATTCAATATTTACAAACTCAAATGTTCGCGAGGTCAATTTTGCGAATCTTGCTCCAGGGTCTTATAAATTTCAGGTCCAGGCCCAGAATGAAGGAGGCGAATGGGGCGAAATGACTGAATGGTCCTTTGAAATCAATTCAGCATGGTGGCAAACTGTATGGTTTTGGCTAGCCGTAAGTTGCCTTTTTTCTGCTGTACTGCTAATTTGGTACCGGGATAGACTTAAAAAGAAACAACAGGAATTTAAGATGGCTGTTCAAATTAAAGATCTGGAATCAGCGGCAATGAGGGCACAGATGAATCCGCATTTTATTTTCAATTCACTGAGTAGTATTCAGCATTTTATTGCTGAAAATGACAAAGAAGCAGCCATAAGTTATTTGGCAAAATTTGCCCGGCTTGTTCGCCTTGCATTACATGGATCTATAGAAGGTCAGCATACTTTGCAAGAAGAAATAGAGATGTTGGAAAATTATCTTGCTTTAGAAAAGCTTAGATTCAGAGGGAAATTTGATTATTCAATTATTATAAGTAATAATATTAATACAGATGAAATTACTCTCCCTCCGATGTTGGTCCAACCTTTTGTAGAAAATGCATTGCTTCACGGAATGAAAAATAAGATAGAAGGAGGCAAAATTGTGATTTCATTTGAAATAAATGGAAATATTTTACTTGCCATAATAAAGGATAATGGACCGGGAA
This sequence comes from Saprospiraceae bacterium, assembly GCA_043753405.1. Classification (GTDB taxonomy): domain Bacteria; phylum Bacteroidota; class Bacteroidia; order Chitinophagales; family Saprospiraceae; genus Parvibacillus. The sequence goes on from JAYUWT010000254.1 coordinate 2,689, forward strand.
TTTTGGACGTTGGTTCAAAATTTGAAAAAGGAGGTCATAAATCAGTAGGTATGACCCTTACAAAACATCGACTCGAGATTCTATCAGAAAATAATACTTTGAAGTCTTGGCACATTCAACATGTTACTTCAGATAAAGGAGAGGTCATTGGAACGGCAGTAACCTTGTCAATACCTTTGAATTGATGATCATATCTTGAGTAAAGTTATTTTATAAATTAATTTTAGGGTTTACATTGAAATTCGATAGAGATTAAAATTACCATAATCCAGCCTTTTTTTACCGAATCTCATTCTCTTGATACCGAATCTCACTAAAAACAAAAGAAACAATTTTCCCACTGTATTTTGGATCCAGTACATTTAGGGATACACATGTTGGCACAAAATAATTCCGGGCAAGAATTACTTTTGCTCATCCGTCGATCAATGCGACAAGGTGATGTGGAAAATGTGTATCATGTATTAAGCCAAACACCCTTTGCTCATTCTGAAGAAATTTGCTTACGTTACAAAAATGATTTGAAACGATTTCAGTATGGAGTTATCGACGCTGAAACCTGGTGTATGGATCAAATCCGCAATTTTGATGAAATAATACACTGGCCTGATTTTCAAGAAAATAAAAAGTCTAGATGGGATGAATTGGACAAAATATTATTGTTGCGTTTGGTCAATTCATTTGAACTGGAAAAAGCATTAACTCATTGCGAAGTTTTTGGAGACAGCTCCATTTTGATGCAAGCGCGATATAAGTTATTTGAAAAAATGTACAATGAAGGACAGATAGAATTAGAAACCTGGGAACTCATCAGGCAATCCACTCAACATGAATTATGGGAATTGAGTCAATCAAAAGAAACACCTACCAATTTCTATTTGCAGAGTATTAATGCTATTAAAAAATGGTTAAGACGTCTTTTCAGGTAGGATTCTTTACCGAATATCATGAATATCTGACCGAATCTCATTAAGTAATGTTGGGCACTATGTCGGAGAGTATATTTGATTTACAATTTAAATTTGTACAAGCAGGAATCAAAAGAAAGTATAATTTATATTTTTTAATTTATAGTCTAAATCTGAAAACATGAAACGGAAATTATCCAAAACCAAAACAACACTCATTCAATTTTGCCCAAGATTGTTTTCGACAATAGTGTTTGCACTTTTTTTAGTATTGAACTCTATAGCTCAAACACAAAATGATTGTTGCTTGGATTGGGTAGAACAAGCTGGAGGCTCAGGTCATACCGTTAGTAATGCTATCACTGTGGATGCGGCTGGATTTGTATATACTACTGGATATTTTGGAGGAACGGCAAATTTTGGGAGCTTGCCTCCACTTACAACAAGCAGTAATAGGGACATATTTGTTGCAAAACAAAGTCCAACAGGCACCTTCATTTGGGCCATAATGCTGGGCAGTGTTTCAGATGGTGAAGGTAAGTCAATAGTTGTAGCGCCTTCAGGTAATGTATATATCACAGGATATTATAATCCCACTGGAATCGGACAACCTGATGCCTTCGTAGCTAAATTAAATGCGAACGGTGTACAGAATTGGCTAGTGCCTATTGCCAGTACTTTTATAGACTCGGGTAATGGGATTGATTTAGATGCCAGCGAAAATGTCTACTGCACAGGGTCGTTTTCTAACACAGCCGTGGTAGGCGGATTCACAATTTCTTCAACGGGGGTTACAGACGTATTTCTGACAAAAATTTCTTCTACAGGCGTCGTAATGTGGGCTCAGTCCTTGGGTGGTACTGGTAGCGACGTAGGCAATGGTATTGACCTCGATGGAGGAGGAAATATTCAGGTTACTGGTAATTTTGAAGCCACTGCGGATTTTGATCCGGGTGTTGGAGTACAAAACCTAAATTCGGCAGGTGGAAGCGACATCTTTTTGGCCAAATTTAATCCCTCAGGAGGTCTCTTCTGGGTGCAATCAGCAGGCGGGCCTCTGAATGACAATAGTGCTTCAATCGCTACAGATGCAAGCGGGCAGATCTACGTTACCGGCGATTTTCAGTTTACCGCCAATTTCTGCACCCCCATTCAGTCCTTTACTACAGGGGGACTTCTTGACATCTTTGTTTGGAAATTAGATGCCTCTGGCAATTGCTTATGGGTTCGACAGATGGGCGGGTTTACGTCGCCTTCCACTGATCGGGGGAAATCAATTGCAGTAGACGGAACCGGAAATGTATTTTCTACGGGCCATTTCCGGGAAGCTACTGACTTTGATCCAGGTCCACTTACTTATACTCTTACTCCCTATAGTGGAGATGACATTTATATTTCAAAGCTGGATCCACAGGGTAATTTCATGTGGGCAAAAGCAATGGGTGGAGATTTCAAGGATTATGGCTACGGCATTGCGTTGGATTCAAAGGGATGTATTTATACTACTGGGTCCTTTGGCGGTACTGTCGATTTTGACCCGGGCCCGAACGTTGTGAACTTGACTTCAGCAAGTGCTGGTAATGCATTCGTGCATAAGATGTGCATGTGTTCGATCTGTACCTGTGGCAAATTCTCCAATTTGAATATCCATCTGGGAGGCAACCAAAACATACCTGCGATATGTGGAGGCGAATACCCTATACCTATTGGACTTCCAATTGTTTTATCCGGAAACTTTCAGTGTCAGGGCAATAATTGCCCGACAGTGAATATAGACTGGGAATTGAAAGATCCTGCCGGCAATGTAATACTATCCAGCCCTCCTCCTGTGTTGGCAACACCCAACTTTTCTATAGCGTTCACACCTTCACCTTTCCTTTCTCAAGGTATGTATGAACTTACTTTAACAGGGCTTTGCGGCCAGGATTCATGCTTCTGCAAGATAAAATTCTGTCCATCCATTATTCCTGAAGTAAATGATACCGCAGTTTGCAAAACTGATATTACCGCTTACATACCACTAAAATATTGTCCCGATGTTTGCGGTATTACGCAAGTAAGCTGGTTCGTCAAACCCTGTACTGCTACAGTTTGGCCCACTACTCCTTACCAAATAAGCAGTGGTCCAATCTGCGACGATCTTTTATTTTTACCTTACCAATACCAAGGCGAAGTATGTGTACAGGTATACTCGGAAATAACGTTGGATGGAAGTTGTTGTGGCTCGACTTTGCTAACCTCCAACCCCGCAACGATTACCCTCTGCGACACTGTAACTTGCAATATCATCCATACAAATCCATCGTTCTGCCAATCGGGGACTCCGACTGCTTTGCAAGTTTCATTTCCTTCTGCTCCTCCTTGCAGCTATACGGTTCAATGGTATACCCAAGGGGTGGCCATAAATGGGGCGACTAATTTGTCGTATCAGCCACCTGTATTAAATTTTCCTTCAAATCTACCAAGCTCTGTTTGCCACTACGATTATGTTTTTTCTGTTATACTTACCGGACCATGTAGGCCAATCACATGTTCTACTACCATCCGGGTCTATAATGGCAATGCAGATGATGGTCAAATTGATATGATTCCATTTGAATCACAACCATTCTGCCCTGGGGAGGATGCCACACTAGTCTATTCACCTGCTTGTGCAGAGTTGCCGGCCGGCCCGCCAGCGACATGGACATGGTGGTCAAGCACTGCTTCAACGCCTGGGTATACACAAATTCCCGGAACTGGGACGATGGACCCGGTAATCAACACAAATAAACTATTCAATACTACGTGGTACAAGGTGATTAAGCAAAACGGTGTTTGCCCTGCTGATGAAATAGTTTTTCAAATTGCAGTTAAAGATGCCTTGGTAATAACCAACTTTACCGCTGTGCCTGACCCGTGTGCTAATACACAGGTTGTGCTTACTGTTGATTTTGTACCTACGCCGATTTCGGGGACAGATACAGATACAGGCGTTCCCTGTCTTTATATTATTGATTGGTACCTGAATGGTAATTTGATTCATTCAAGTACCTCGAGTTTATCGTCCGTTACATGGACTTATCTAAATCAGCCTCCCGGGCTGGGAAGCGTAGCTGGTGTTTATTATGTCGTTGTACGGGATAATTGTTGTACGCAATCTGCACAATCCTGGCCTTTAATCATTGACCCCACATGCGTACCTATCATCCTGGGTCCATGTTTTAGATGTAATAATGATAATTCTCCTGATACATTGACAGGTGTAATGGTAATTCCGCCGAAAGATCCTTGTCCTTATTTTTGTACCTATCAATGGTATTATGGTTCATTAAGCAATCCAATTATAGGGGCTAATAATGCCACGTATATATCAACAATTGCTGGCATATTTATTTTTGAATCGAATTGTAATGGTTGTATCAAAACAGCTTTGCATGAAGTTGTTCAATGTGGGCCATGTACAATATCTGGTAATGCTTTGGGCCAAGGAGTAAAAGTAAAAATTTACCCCAATCCAACTAGCCAGAATATGAAAGTGCAGATTAGCCCTTTTCCACTACGGAAAGGAAAGGTTAATATAGTGGATGTTAGTGGTAAGGTACTTATTTCTGAAAAAATGCCTGCTGATCGGGAAGAACATACGATCATGCTTGCGCATCTACCCTCGGGCTTGTATTTCGTGCAGGTTTTTGAAAATGATATTTTGGTGTGGATAGATAAAATAGTGAGAGACCAGTAATCTCTAGTTAAGCAGAAAATACTAAATTTTACAAATTTTTTTTAGTACAAGTTATCCATTTTTTTTAATCAAAATAAATATACAAACAATGCTTATCAATATTAATATCATGAAAGTAAACCGTCTCAATGGGATACTATTTGCCTTGCTACTGTCCTGGAATTTACTTTCGGGGCAGAACAATACACTTCATTTTGATGGAGGGAATGACTTTATCACGTTAAATCCGGTTAATGGGTTTGCACCAAATGATGATTTTACAGTAGAAATGTTTTTTACCGTGAGTACTCCCGGAATAGCCTGTGCCAGTAATTTCAGGCGGTTATTTGCTTTAGCCAGTACCAGCGGTCCGGCTTCGAGGTTTGAAGTAGGAGAATGTGGGGGTGATTTGCGGGTTTTTTGGCAAAATGCAGTTGGAAGTAGTGTAGGGGTTATCCCCGTCCCTGTTACTCCTACCCTTGGCACAGGATGGCATCATATTGCCGTAGTGCGTAACGGGAATTCATTAGAAATTTTTCTGGACTGCATTTCAATCTGGACGAATAGCGGGAATCCTACCATCGGAACGCCCAATACCGGAATGTTTGTGGTAGGGCATTGGGGTGGTGGTAACACTACTAATCAGGATTGGGAAGGCGAAATGGATGATATTCGTCTTTGGAATGTAGCACGTACCGCCGTTGAAATTGCTCAGGGTTGCCAATCCTGTGTGTTGATATGTAACGAACCCAATTTGATAGCTTACTGGCGCTTGGACGAAGGTAATCCTGGCCTCAGCAACATAGGCATTACAAACGTGTTAGATTGTACTTCAAATGGGAATAACGGGGTTCTATCCCTGCCGACATTGACACCTGCTGGCTTTTTGTTGAACGGTCAGACAAGCAACTTTGTAACATCTACATCACCTCTTCTCTATCCGGAATATACTAACTCGGATATTTATATATACGATCCCTTGCAAACAGTAGCGTTGAGTTCAATTTGTAGTGGTGATGCGGTGCATTTTTCTATTTACTCCGGCCTGGCAGGGAATATTGCACAAGCAGGGGCAGGTACTACCGTTCAATGGTATTACAGCGACGATTGTTTTGCTAATAATTCTCTTGGTACTCTTATCACTCCGGGTGCAGGAGCACTGTTTAATGAATTCGCTTTTGTTGTGCCGCCGGGGCACCCTGCCACGACTGCATCTGGAACTATTTGTAGTCCAAACGCATTTGTTGACCGAAGTTATCGAGCTATTATCACTGTGACCGATGGAACAAACATTTGTACTTACACCACGGCCTCATTTTGTTCCTTGCGGATATGTTGCCAGGTTCAAAATGCTCTGCTGAACATCGCCCCATCTCCTATAGCACCTTTAACTACTTTTTGTGAAGGTGATGCGGTGCAGTTCAATGTTATTTTGAGTTCGAATATGCCTCAGCCAAACTCTTTAAATAATGTCCACATTAGTTGGAGTGTGATGGATGGTGGTAACACAATTCTATTAACTGGCCCCACATACGACGATCAAATTAGCATTAACTATTTCGGGCCACCTTTATCGCGGCCAAATATTTGTTTTAAAGCGACTATCAGTAATTGCGGATGTACTCCTATAACCGTACAACATTGTATAACCGTTGACCCCAAACCAATGTGCGGAACAATAACAGGTGCTTCCTCACCTGCCACGCTTATACCCGATCCCGACCTCAATCCCGACCATTACGTTATTTGTCCGGGCGATGATGCTGCGGTAGAAGTAGTACTTCCATTCACTACATTCACTAACTGCGATAAAGTATGGCAATACATGTTCACAAGCGGTTCCTCACCTGGGGTCTGGAAGGATTTGGGAACCAGCAACACCACTCAAAATACGAATGTATTGCCTCATTTGAAGCCTGCTACTTCGCCTTATTTATGGCCTCCTGGAGAGACCTGTATAAATTATCGGATTGAATGTAGGCCATACAATTATCCAAATTCTGGCTGTCCGTCCTGTCATAGTAATGAAGTACGGATTTGTCTTAAACAAGAACCCCCTGCGCCAGTCATAACTGCCAGTCCAAATCCAATTTGCAAAGGTAGTTTTTCGCTTCTGAGCGTTCAAACTCCTGATCCAAATTGTAACTATGAATGGTATTGCAACGGTCTATTGGTAGGCTTCGGAGACTTTTTCAACGCATCTCAGGATGCCTGTTATTGGGTAACTTGTAACGATGGCTGCTATACGGTCACCTCAAATAAGGTTTGTTTAGACGTCTGCCAAGCTGTCGCTATAATCAAATGTCCTTTACCAATCTGCCCTTGTGTTGGCGATATCATTACCTTGAGTGCAGTGAATTCATATTCTACTTGTGGTGGGGCACTAACATATGTGTGGTCCTGGAATGGAGGTACTCTAATAGCTGATAATGGTATTACCTTAGATCATATTCCAGACGCCAACGGTACGATCTACACCCTTACTGTAATTGATGCAAACGGATGCACTGATACTTTTCAAACATTCATAAAGCCATGTTCGAGTTAATGAGAAATGTTGTATATGTTTCTAAATCTAATGTACCTAGCATATGCTTCTGACCCAAAATGTATTGATAATAGGTTTTTTTCTGTCTCTTCTTGTGTATGAGTCTTACGTTCCAGTCACAAGCGATATACTTATCACAGAAACCGCCTATACATTGTTGAAAAAGGATATCAAAGCTACCAAATCAGCTTCCCGTAATCAACAGCTCGATCATGATGCTTTATCTTCTATTATGACTGATTTTCTCGTAAACAAAATCATACCCCATTGGATCGGCACTCCATGGTCGTTCGATGGCCATACCTCTGTACCACGGCAGGGAGAAATCTCCTGCGGTTATTTCGTCTCAACTACGCTCAAGGATGTTGGATTTAATCTAAACAGGTACAAGTTGGCACAGCAACTTCCAATTAATGAAGGCAAAACACTCAGCCTGGGAGAACCTCTTATTGAAATATATAACACTTCCACGGAAGGCAGGATCCAGACTTTAAAAGACTCACTTTCTGAAGGAATTTACTTCATAGGATTTGACCGGAGTCATGTAGGTTTTGTACATAAGAAGAACAGGGAATTGTTTGTAGTCCATTCAAATTACATTGGGCACAGAGGAGTTGAAATTGAAAAAATTGAAGACTCAGCTGTGTTTTCCCGTTATAGCCGAATTTACATTGCAGCGATCTCGACAAACAAAGCGCTGCTGCGAAAATGGAAGAATAATAATGTAATAGATATCAAAACTGAATGAGTTCAGATAGAATTCACGATGATCAAAACCTATGATCTTGTTAAAATAAACTATGAATATGAATTCCAATTCCAATTTTTTCCTCATACAAATCAGAAAAATCCTACTTGGGTTAATTGTCCTGTTGACATTATTATTCATTCCATCTTGCCACAAATGTGATCTCATAGAGCAGGAGATAACTGATCCTGTCATACCCTGCGAGGGTAGATTCTACGGCCTAAAAGCAAGCCCGAATATAGATTTAATCTTTTCACTACACGAAATTGAAAAGGCCATTCCGGATCCTTTTGTTTCAATAGAACTAGCAGGTCCTTTTTTTGTACCAGCTACCTTGTTTGATGTCAAATCCAATTTTTCAGCCTTCGATAATATAAATAATCGATATTTATTTCAACATTTTAATCAATTCGGCCAACCAAATCCCATTCAGTTTTTTTCGCATGATATTGCTTCCGGTATTTCTACATATTCTTCGTTCAATGATACATACACCAGTCCAGTGTTCAACAATAACACCTTATATTCCATTTTAGTGGTCTTACAAAAAACGAGATGAAAATAAGAATGCTGGATGATTATATGTACGGATTGGAATTCACTAACGAATAATTATATGATTTAAATGCTATCAAGTAGGTCACTCATGATTAAGCTTTTGTTTTATGCTTGTATTAGCTTTCCATCGCTCTTGAAAAGTCAAACAGCAACCTTCATCGCCGATACTTCCACGCTAAGATTATATACAGGACATCCGAAACTTTTTGAATCGGCAATGGAATTTGAATGGAGGGTCAATCATCGTTCTTTAAAATTTGGTTCAATCCTCACTGATGTGGAGATTAATATGAGTGGCCCGGATACAATTCTATTCAGAATTTCAGAAAAAAAAGACTGGGATACGTTTGTGACTAAGATTCCTCCAAACTCTGTCAATAGATTTAATTATAATTTATGTTGTCATTACTTCAATGCTATTACTGAAGACGAACAAATTATAAAAGGAAGTGTCAATTTTATCTTAACCGGTACCGATAAGAAAGTAAAGAAATTCCTCTGTACTATAGATAGCTACAGCACTTTTGTACGTCCTTCTATATCAAAAACCATATCAGCCAATTGGAGAAGCCCAATGTTTCCAAACATATAAAATGTGGAAATCCAGGAAGTAAAGAAATGCATCTGGAAAAATTGTAATAATACGGTTTTACTCATGGATGACGGTTCGGAGAATCTCGATTATAATTTCAAATCTAAGCGTCAAGTCATGATAATGCATTATTTACCACTAAGTACAGAACCCATTAAATTAATTGTAGATGTCAACTCCGGAAACCTAATTATTGATTAGGGCATTTATCTTTAATATCAATACTTGCATTTTTTTCAAGTATTGATATTTTATTGATTGTGGGATATTATGTAGTTAAACTGGACCGCGTTTATTATGCCGGTCTGACCAAAAAAGACCTTCCCTGTGGCATGATGCGTTTTCTGACCAAAGAGGAAGTCATCAGGCTGAAGCATTTTAAAGTCTGATATTTTGTATTAAAATCTTCCATTTCGTTTAAAAGTATATTTTTGCATTATTAATATCCTTTTAAATAAAAATTATGCGGCATCATTTTACCCGAAGACCAAGTCTTTGTTTGTTTTTTATTTTTGCAATCACTTCAATTTCCTACTCTCAAAAATTAGATTATAA
>JAYUWT010000255.1:0-4501 GCA_043753405.1 Saprospiraceae bacterium
AAAATAACTTTGGTTGGGTACACCATGTACCCAGGTTTCACCGAAAATGCTAATCTTAGGATATTCTTCCATTAGAGCTGCATTACATTTATTCATAAATTCAAGGTCGTTATACGCATAGGTGTCTATGCGCCATCCGTCTATTCCGAACTCCTCCACACACCACAAGGCATGCTGGATCAGGAAATTGGCCACATATGTATTGTTTTGATCCAAATCCGGCATGGCTGTCACAAACCATCCGTCGCTCATGATCTTTTTGTCAATTTCGCTGGCATAAGGATCCATAAGTACCTGATCCTTATAACTGGTTTGAGTGAACGTGGGCCAATTGTGGAGCCACGATTTCATCGGAGGATCAGTAACAAACCAGTGTTCTATGCCAATATGATTATAAACTGCATCCTGAATGATCTTGATACCTTTGGCATGAGCTGCTTCCACAAGTTTTTTATATGCCTTATGTCCACCCAATCTCGGATCGATCGTATAATGATCTGTAAATGCGTACCCATGTTCGGTCCTGTTTTTCATATCATTTTCCAGGACCGGATTGAGCCATAGCGCTGTTACTCCCAATTCATTAAAGTAATCCAGGTGATTGATGATACCCTGGAGATCACCACCATGCCTGTTGAACACGGTATCGCGGTTGAGGGATTGGTCACGCATTCCAGCCACCTTATCATTTGAAGGATCTCCGTTTGAGAACCTGTCCGGCATGATCAGGTACATAAGGTCTTTTGATGTGGCGCCCTGAGCATATTTTGTCCCGTTGCCGGCAGAATTCTTCTTTTTAAGCGGCCAGTCAAGGATGGTTTTTCCAATTTTAATTTTTACAATTCCTGGTTTAGTTGTTTCTTCGACGAGTATATCGAGCGCATAATATCTGGCATTTTCTAACCTATGAACCATGGTTAGTGTAACTCCCGGATAACTGATAGTTACTTCCTGATCATTAAAATTAGCAATATTGCCTCTGACCAGGACCTGAACTTTATTATACTTCATGCCGATCCACCAATTGGTTGGATTAAGTTTGATCTTAGTGTCATCACCATCTCCATAGAGATTTAGTGTAAATCCTAAATAAAATACCAATAATAAAAGATACTTAAGCTTCATGTTAATGTGTATGATTGTAATGAATAATTTATTATTTGACTTCCTGCATCAATTTCCTCATCAAAGGTGATATTAATATCAGAATAATTCCAGCTATAATGGCATAAATTCCGAATTGTTTGTAACTCTCTGTATATATCATCAATTTTTCAATATTTGTCGCATTTTCCATATTGGAAGCTATACTGGCACCAAACAATCCGGCGACATATTGTCCATATGCTGAAGCGAGGAACCACATACCCATCATGAATCCCTGCAATTTGGCAGGTGACAATTTTGTCATGATCGAAAGGCCGATGGGAGACAAACAAAGTTCACCGAATGTCACGATCAGATAAGCGAGTGTAAACACATCTAATGAGGCTATGCCTGCAGCAGTAGCAAAGAATCTTGTTGTAAAAAATGCATAAAACCCCACTCCTAAAAAGAGAAATCCAAGACCAAATTTTACAACTGTATTTGGTTCTATCTTACGTCGTGCCATTGCGATCCAGATAATACCGAGAATAGGTGCAAAAATGATCACGAATAATGAATTAACTGAGTTATTTACACCATTGGGATCCAAAGTAATGAAGCCCAGCATCGTATTGCTCAAATTACTTGCAGCAAAAATATTTAACGAGCCTCCCGCCTGCTCGAAAATTGCCCAAAATAATATTGAGAACAAAATGAAGAGCAATGCAGCGATCAGTTTTTTTGTCTGCGCAAAGGGTATTTTGGTCATTTCATAGATCAAAAATAAAATGCTGAAAGGACCAATGATGTACATAAACCAATCTGTATACTGTGTATTGGCAACCATCTTCATGATGATTGGTATTACAGCAAGCGTACCAATAAAGACAAATATTTTATACCATTTTTTACTTCCTTTTTCTTCTTCATCCGTAAATGGAGAAAGACCTATGGGCCCCAGATGACGTTGTGTATTGATAAAAGTCAGAAGACTAAGTATCATCACAAATGCGGCAAAACCGAATGCAACATTCCATCTGAGCCCTTCAGGTATGATATCACCTAATAAAGTCCCTTTTCCGACCGCGATACAAATATACCCACCGAGCAATGCTCCTATATTTATCCCTGAATAAAACAGCGAAAATCCTGCATCCCTTCTTGGATCACCTTCTTTGTAAAGAGAACCAACCATGGTGGAAATGTTGGGCTTAAAAAATCCCGTTCCGACTATATTAAAGGCAATTCCCAGGAAGAAGAATTTATGTGGATCAATGGCCAGGATGATGCTACCTACTATCATCAGGATTCCACCCCAGAAGAGCGACCTTCTGAATCCAAGGATCTTATCGGCAAATAAGCCCCCAATAAATGTAAATGCATAAACCCAGGCCTGAGTTGCTCCATATTGAAGGTTGGCACTGACATCGTCCAGATTCAATTGAGAAACCATAAAAAAGATGAGCATTCCACGCATACCATAAAAGCAGAAACGCTCCCACATTTCACTAAAGAAAAGATGCCAGAGTTGTTTCGGGAATTTTTGATCGAAACTTTGAATTTCGTCAAGTGTAAGAATGCGTTCCGGAATTTCAGCCATGCTTATTTTTTTTAAAGATAAAAAAAGAGCCAAACGAATTGGTCCGGCTCTCTTTATTTTAACAATAACTTATATTTAATTTAAAAAATACATTTTATTTAACTCCATGCATCATTCGACGAAGTATCGGAGTCAGTGCAGCCAGAATTATTGCAGCTATCCCACACAATACCACGAATACCATAAAAAATTCATAGAGATTGGTGATCTGGAATCCTGCAAAAGTAGGGTATTCCGTTATTATTTGGTTAGCATTCAACAATTCAAGTTGCTGTGCAGTTGGCGTAACACTTTTGTCCAATACACCTTGCAGGTTGATACCCAATTCAGTTGCTTTCACATATTTTTCACCTGTAGGAGGCAGAATTGATCCCAATGTACCTGCCAGTGCATAACCGGCAGCATTAGAGATGAAAAATACACCATATAAAAGTGATGAAAATCTTTTTGGTGAAAGTTTACCTACGAGGGAAAGACCGATAGGAGATAGACAAAGTTCAGCGCAGGTTTGGATCAGATATAATAATATCAGCCATTTTACAGCAAGTAAACCTGAATTTCCAAGATCTTTTACATTGTTTGCAATGATAAAATAACTTAAGGCAATTAAGGCTAAACCGATTGCCTGCTTGAATGGCGAAATAGGTTCTTTGCCGCTTGCCCGCAATTTATCCCACAGAAAACTAAATGGAAGAGCAAGTGCTACGACGAATAAACCATTAAAGATCTGAACCATGGAAGGTGGCATGTTCCATCCGAAAATATGCCTGTCCGTCTGATTGTTAGCTATAAAAGTCAATGAAGACCCGGCTTGTTCAAATGCTGCCCAAAAGAAGATGATGAAAAATGAAACAATATAAATTACGATGATCCTTTGCCTTTCAACGTAGGTAAGCGAAGTATCTGAAATGATCAATCCGGCCAGAGTTATACCACTCGCGTAGATAATAGGATAGATCGTATTTTCAACAAAGTTATCGCCCCCTATTCCAAATCTTATGCCGAAGAATAAAGCTATAAAGGCAGCAACTGCGATCATTAAAGACTTGCCTGAGAAAACAGCTGTTTGGGATTCACCTTCTTCAAAATCATCGCTTACATTATTTTTTGGCAGACCACCTATGGCCCTGCCCTGTGGACTTACCACATATTTATCTTTTAAGAAAAGAAATACTAGAGTACCAGTGATCATAGCTCCTGATGCTGCCAGGAAGCCCCATCTGAATGCAGTAAGGTCTCTTACATTATTTGCATCGATAACATCCCCCAGTAAAGGGCAGATCAATTGTCCCATAAATGCACCTATGTTAATACCCATGTAAAATATAGTAAATGCAGAGTCTAGTTTGGACTTTTCCTGCTTAGGGTATAAACTCCCAACCATGGATGAGATGTTTGGTTTGAAGAAACCGTTTCCAAAAATTATGATACCAAGGGCAGTCCATGTTAGCGTGGTCGCCAATCCCAGATTGGTACCAAATGTACTTGCGCTCAGAAATAATAAAAACTGGCCAATTGCCATCATAGTTCCGCCGATGAGAATACAATTTCTATTTCCCAGAAATCTATCCGCAATAAATCCTCCCAACATTGGAGTCAGATAACATAACCCTAAAAATCCACCATAGATCAGGGCAACGTCTGCTTCGTTCATGGTTAACGAATGCACCATAAATAAGGTAAGCAATGCACGCATACCATAAAAGTTAAAACGTTCCCACATTTCTGTTCCGAACAGGACCCATAGGCCCTTTGGATGTTTAGCAGGTGTAGCTATTGTACTCATATGTTATTTTGTTGATGTTAAAAAAATCT
>JAYUWT010000256.1:0-4485 GCA_043753405.1 Saprospiraceae bacterium
ATTATAAATTATAAATTATAAATTATAAATTGTAATTGAATTTGATCAACAGCATTGGGATAAAAAGAATAAATCTTAGAAATAATAAATTCTGATTTGACCCGCTATCAATTATTTAAGGTCTTTTCTGCCGATTCATTGACATAGTCCTGGAGATACATGAAATGCGGCGTCAATGCTCCATCTTTAGTTATTGTGGCCCGATCAAGAATCTCACTTTCACCGGTGATTAGTTCCGGAATGATAACTTTAATAAACTGATCACCAAAATACCGGGAAGCATCTCTGGGTAATTCATTGGGCAGGTTATCTATAGCCATCACATCAATACTCCCCGGTTGAAAAGGAGGCGTGATCAAATAACTTTTCCTGTCAATACCAAATACAGGCTCATCAATCGTGCTTGCCTTTAAGGTGGTGGGCACAGAAGAAGCGGGAGCAACATCACAAGTAATATCACCTATCACCTGTATTTTAAAGTTGGGTTTTGCGATATCTTCCAAATCAAAGAATGCCGGTGCATTTGTATCCCAATAAATGCAATTAAAAAAAATATCAGCAATTTCTGTGTATTTGTCGAAAATAGAAATATAATTTTCCGGATTAGCATAAAAATCACTTTTGTCGAAAATCCTGCCATCTTTATGCCTTACATAATAAGCTGAGGTCAGGTGGGTGAAGATAGCCTGATCAGTAAATTCGCCTTTTAAAAATACTTCCGGGCTCACTTCTGTTATTTTCATGTCCAAAAGTGCAGATATAGCTCCATAAGCGACACGTCCACTACCTGCTAAAACTATTTTAACCGCAGGCAAATGAGTATTCTTGTAGACCTCGCGGGCCTCTTCAAAATCATGCAGATCTTTCAATCTGGGCCAGTCATAAGATCCAATCCGTTTTCCATATGCCCATAATCCATTATGTGCACCGACGATACCGGCGTATTTTCCAAAAGCTATTAGACGGTTCCCATTCTCATCCTCAAGACTTTCATAATCGATCATCGTAATTTCCTTTTCTAAGATCGCTTGCAATAGTTTTCTGTTGTGAGCTTGCTTTTTGATCGTATGCGAAAAGAAAAAATATGTTTTACCAACCATCAAGTCTTTGATAGGAACCTCCTTGACTCCTAATAAAATATCACTTGAGGAAACATCATTTAAAATAGGAACACCTGCAGCTAAATATTCTTCGTCAGTATAACACCGGTGATTGGAAGATTGAACGATAATATTAAAATTGTAAGGATTTCCCATTAACATCTTACATTGTCTCGGAGTTAAGGCCACTCTGTCATCATGTGGTATTTTCCCTTCATTTAATATTCCTATTTTCATTTATTATTATTATAGATAAACTCTTACTCTAATAACGCAAAGTGATAATTTATTATCTTCATAATTTTATTGTTTTATCTAATCACAGGTGACTATTTAGAAATTATTGTATTTAAAAGCCATAGAAATTCCTCTGTAAATTTGTCTATAGCTGTTTGAAATTTTGGATCAATTAATTCCCCGTTTTCTTCAAACTTTGTATGCATATGAGGAACAACAAGCATGTAAGGTGACATCAGACCAAAATGAGCACCTATCAGTAGTTGTAGTTGTTGGGCAGCTCTAATACCACCTAATGCACCGTCAGAAGCTGACACTATAGCGCATGGTTTGCGATGCATTTTCGGAAAATGATTCAATAAATTTTTAAGAACCGGAGTATAGCTGCCATTGTATTCCGGAGTTAGTAAGATAAATCCATCCGTTCGGTAAAAATTTTTGACCAAGTCCTGAAGATGTTCCGGAGCTGATCCGTCATTTTTATATGCACTTATATCCAGTGGTATTTCAAATTTACTTGCTTCAATGATTTGGATCTCATCTTGAGGCAATATTTGCTGTAAGTGATTAACAAGAAATTTTGCTACCCTGAGTGAAATACTTTGATTGCTTTGACTTCCTGATATAATAGAAATGACCATTTATTTGATTTAGCTTGGATACACTTAACAGAGCGTGTTTCTTACAATTTTTTGATGAAGGAAAGGTACACAGGAAAGTGATCACTATATCCAAAATTATATGAATCACCTGAATAAGTCCTTTGTGGATATCCTTTATATTTTCCACTTTTCTGTGTGATGAATTTTTCGTTAAAAACCCTTGCTTTATAATAATGATAACCTGTCTGATCTTCAACCCATTCAGGCGAAACAATGACCTGATCAAAAAGACTCCAGGCATCTTGATAAGCAGTAGTCCCGATACCTTTTTGATAAAAATCAACAAATGGATTATACATCTCATCCGCTTTCAGATCCTTTTTACTTCCTTTTGCCTTAAGAGATTGAACCAGTGATTTATCCGTGGGATCATCATTGAGGTCACCCATGACGATAACCTTAGCACCGGGATGGACAGATAGAATCGAATCTTTTACAGTTTTGCAGATCGTTGCTCCCTGCATTCTGAGAGCTTCAGTAGCAGATCCGCCTCTTCTGGATGGCCAGTGGTTGACAAGGATGTGAACCGTATCTCCATCCATAACTCCGGCTACATAAAGAGTCTGTCTGGTATATATTTTTTCACCCTTTTCGTTAAATATTGGAAGGTTTATCGGTTTACTACTGATAGGTGTGAAGTATTTTGGTTGGTAAAGTAATCCTACATCTATTCCTCTGAAATCTTCTGATTCGTAATGAACTATTTTAAGGCCCATTGAAGCAAGTAATGGATGTATTACAAGATCTTCGAGTACCTTCCTGTTTTCTATTTCTGCCACCCCAAGTATTGCGATGCCATCCGGACTTACCTCTTTGCCCAAAGCAGAGATGACTGTGGAAAGTCTTGTAAGCTTATCAGTGTAGATCGCAGTATTATACAACCTCAGACCATTAGGAGTGAATTCTTCATCCAGCTTGTCAGGAGTATCCAATGTATCAAACAGATTTTCAAGATTATAAAAACCTACATTGATCACTTTATAATTGCCCTGACTTATGACATTCTCACAACTAAAAATTATGCTAGAAAAAATTAAAAAGTATTTCAATCTCACTGTATTCAATTATTTAATGGCGGCAAAGATACACTTTGCAACGTTAAGATAAAGTGAAATGTGATCGAGGGAATTTTGATTACTTGAGTATGATTTTTGTTTACTTTAAAGCCGACATTAAACTTTAATATTATAATTCATGTTATCTTAGGTATTTTTTAAAATTATGTGGAAATAATTCATGTACATTATTTTAAGTATTAACCTATGAAATATTTGTTACTTATTTGCTTCATTGCCACCGGGCATTTTTTAATGGCTCAAAATAATTCAGCTATTGAAAGAAAAAAAGATTTTAATACTGAAGCAAACTGGGCGCTTGAAAACTATGATGTTGTTTCTTATTTTAATGGGAGACCCTTAAAGGGAGACAGGAAATTGGCAATCGAACATCTTGGTATTAAATATGCTTTTGCAACGAAAGCAAATTTAGACACTTTCAAAAAAAACCCGAACAGATATGAACCACAATATGGTGGTTGGTGTGCCTATGCGATGGGAGCTTCGGGTGAAAAAGTAGAAGTCGATCCACTCACATTCAAGATACTAAATGATAAACTCTATCTATTTTATCACAGCTGGACCAATAACACCCTGGATAAGTGGAATAAGGCTGAGGCAAGTCTTAAAATCAAAGCCGATAAAAACTGGCAAAATTTTATAAAATAAACTTGCCAAAACTTTAAAACCTATTTGTCGTCTCTTGCAAAATTAGCTTTTCTGATCCTGAAGAACAAGACATAGTAAAGCAATAAAAGCACAAAGAAGAAAGCGATCTTTAGAATGAGGTTGCGCTTATCAACTTCAATAGTGGAAGAAATGATCAGGTCAGCAATAAAGTAAATAAAAAACGGAATGGTAAAAAGCCCCATTTGCCATCTCAGTTTGCGCTGTTTTTCACGAATCATATTAATATGTTCCCTTACTACATCACCATCCATACTTGAGGTATCTTCCGGCAATGTACTCATGCCAGCTTTTTCTGTTGTCAATCTGTAAAACATAAATAATACTGAAACAACGGCCACTATCAGCAAAATATAGCTTAGTGTGTTATCAGGAGGAGTGAAAAGTACATTAAGGAAAAGCAGTATGAACAAAGCAATGATCAGGGTATTGAGGATCTTAAATGTATTAAACCTGCTTTCACGTAAGGTTTCAGCATACATGGTATGTAGATATTCATTTGGTTCTGCGGACATGCTTTTTGATTTACTTCTAACAAAAATAGTGAAAAAAACCCAGATGCTAGACATCAGTCACTAGATACTAGACGCTAGATCCTAGATAGTTATAAACGACGTATGGTAGAAAATTTATATTAATGTGAGGCAAATTCTAGAATCTAGTATCTAGAGTCTAGCATCTGGTATAAACAAAAACTGCCTGTAGCTTATCGCTTCAGGCAGCTCAGATCAAAAACAAAACGAA
>JAYUWT010000257.1:0-12159 GCA_043753405.1 Saprospiraceae bacterium
ACCGTAGAGCATGGCCTGCGCCGCCGGCTGTGTTGGATCTTGTGTTATTGTCTTACTGTATTTATTGATCGCCATATAATTTGTTGTATAAAAAAACCTTCCTCGTCAGACGAGAAAGGTTTTATATGTTTATCCATTTAAACTCGCTGGTGGTTTCGAATCTAAATAATAATAATATTTATGTTGAAAAATGAATTCATCTTAAGAGATGTTTGATATTTATTCGGCAAAGCTATAATAACAATAATAAAAGACCAAATTTTTGCGAATAAATAAAATATTTACTACAAATCGAAGACTTCTTATAAAATTAGTGATTAAAACCTCTTTAAGTATAAATAATTTAAATAGTTTAGTGTATTAATTATTGAGTTAACAAAAATACTTCAATAAAATTGGATAAAATTTATTTCATTTAGCTCAATATCGCCGTGTTTCTTAAAGAAAACAAAGATGGTCGAGGTAGTCAAATATTTCACGCAAGGACGCACAAGTCTCGCGAAGAAAGCAAAATATCGCAAAGTTAGGTATCACAAGAGTTTCACCGAGGTTTAAAATGAGTTACACAGAGAAACTGACTTATAAGTTTATACTGACTTCTATTTTTGGACTTAAGGTCATTGACATTTCACTTTTGCATTTTTTTACTTTAACCAAAGTCTCGATTTTATAGCTAAAGAAAAATAGATTTAGAATGTCTCTTCAAACGAAGCATCATTGAAGACGAAAGCTTCAACTCTTTTTGAAACTCTCGTCTAAATCTGATACTCTTTCATCTTGAAATAGTCATTAGCATTTAAAGTACTCAGGTTTAAAGCTCTCAAATCCAATATTAAATCAGGGAGTTTAGTTGATATTTATAGGGCACAAGGATCAGGCTGTTTATTATTCTTTGCGTTACCTCCCCTTCCGTAACTATTTCGCAAGGTGCGCCAAGGTTAGAAAAGGTTTTGCAGCCTCTTTGTCTTACTTTTGCTTCTTTGCGTGAACCCATAATAGTAGTCACAAATCAGGCAGTAGCCTGCTTCCTGTAATTAGTGAACATCCTTTTACTGACCATTTTCAAAACACCCATGATGCCTTCTTTGACTATGCCTCTTGTGATCTTGGAAGAGCCAAGTACCCTGTCTTTAAAGGTGATGGGCACCTCCTTTATTTTAAATCCAAGACTAAGGACAGCATATTTCATCTCTATCTGAAAAGCATAACCGATGAATTTTATTTTATCAAGATCGATAGAATTCAGGACCTCATGTTTATAACAAACAAAACCTGCAGTGGGATCTTTGATATTCATCCAGGTTATAATGCGCACATAAAGTGAGGCACCATAAGACAGTGCTATTCTGTCTTTGGGCCAGTTTTCAACTCGTCCGCCGGTCACATAGCGTGAACCGACCGCCATATCAAAGCTACCTTTATGGCACGCGTGGTACAAGCGGATGAGATCTTCAGGGTCATGCGAGAAATCGCAGTCCATCTCAAATATGTAATCATAATTTTTTTCCAGACCAAACCTAAAGCCGGCTATATAAGCTGTTCCAAGCCCCATTTTTCCCTTTCTCTCCAACAGGAACAAACGGTTGGAATATTTGGGTTGTAAAGATTTGACAATAGCTGCAGTACCATCCGGGCTGTTGTCATCTACAACCAGGATATGGAAGTTTTTTGGCAATGAAAATACTTTGAGTACCATTGCTTCAATATTTTCCTTTTCATTGAAGGTAGGTATGATTACTAAGCTATCTGACAAACCTTGGTACTTTTTGATTTTGATTTTACGGTCTTTTATCAGAAAATAAGATCCAAATATGTTTTGATGGTAACGAAAGTAACAATCTTATTCTTTCATTAAGTTAATTATTTTTTCTGCCACATCTTCAGCGCTGGGTTTTGAAAAATAATCACCATCCGAGCCAAATGGTGTGCGATGTTCTGTAGCACTGATACAAAGCGGTTTTGCATCAAGAAAACGATAACCATCCTGAACCTCAATAATTTGCTGCATCATATAAGAAGTACTGCCTCCCGGCACGTCTTCATCCAGGAGGACCAAACGGTTTGTTTTCTGAAGTGATTTTACGATCGAATGTTTAATGTCAAATGGTAGTAAGGTCTGGATATCTATCAATTCAATAGTAAATTCATGATCCACGAGAAGCAAAATAGCCTCCTTTGCAATTCTAACACAAGTACCATAAGTAACTAAAGTGATATCTGAACCTGCTTTAAGTACTTCAGGGATTCCGAGAGGCACTTTAAAAGTGGCGAGATTGGTAGGACATTGTTCTTTAAGTCTGTAACCATTAAGGCATTCGATCACCAAAGCCGGATCCATACCCTGAAGCAGTGTATTGTACATGCCTATGGCCTGGGTCATATTTCTTGGAACACAAATATGCATTCCTCTCAGGCTATTGATCAACATACCCAGTGGTGCACCTGCATGCCAGATCCCTTCAAGCCTGTACCCTCTGGATCTAACGATCACAGGAGCCGCCTGTTTACCTGCTGTCCTGTATCTCAAAGTTGCCAGATCATCAGACAAAGGAGACATGGCATATAGAATGTAATCTAAATATTGAATTTCCGCGATAGGCCTGAATCCTCTCATTGCAAGACCTATAGCCTGTGCGACGATGGTCCATTCTCTGATACTGGTGTCAAATATGCGATCTTCACCATATTTTGTCTGAAGTCCTGACATACCTTGATTGACGTCTCCTATTTGGCCTACATCTTCGCCAAAGGCAAGTACTTCCGGATTATTTTCAAATAACTGGTCGAAATAATTATTTAAAACCTGGAAACCATTGATTTTTTCTTCACCTTCGAAGACAGCTTTTTCAGGGATAATATTTAAGGGCGAAGAATCTCCTTCAGCATAAAGATGATCATGGAGCGTATCACCATATTTTGAAATTATATTGTCAAGCCAGGACTTAATTGCTGTGCAGTCTTTTTCTATCAAAGCAAGGTGAATAATTGACTGTCGCGCTATTTTAGCCAATTCGGAGATCACCGGATCAGCAATAGCGTTGAGTTCTTTAATTAGGGCAGTGACCTTTTCATTTTCATTTTCATGATCAGAAAGTAAAGAGATCAATACAGTTTTAAATTCCTTAACAGGGTTGGAGAAATTTTCCCAGGCATTCTGTCTGCTCTTTTTTACATATTCCTTGGCCTTGGATTTTACTTCGTCCAATTGTTCCTGAGTGGCAAATCCTGACTCAATCATCCATTCACCCATGCAAAGGATGCCATCAAATTCTTTCTCCCATGCGAGCCTTTCTGCATTTTTATATCTTTCATGGCTACCGGAAGTGGAGTGGCCCTGAGGTTGAGTCAATTCCTGTACGTGGAACACTGCAGGTATGTGGGTTTTCCTCATTTTTGCAATCCCCGATTCAAATACTTCGACCAAAGCAGGATAATCCCAGCCTTTGACAGCATATATTCTTATTCCATTGTTGTATTCATCCAGGTAAAATCCTTCCAGTGCTTTAGAAATGCTTCCTTTCACAGTTTGCATCTCCACCGGCACAGAAATTCCATACCCGTCATCCCATACACATGTGGCCAGAGGTACTTTCATTACGGCAGCCGCATTGATAGTTTCCCAAAATGCTCCTTCGGAAGTGCTTGAATCCCCAATACTTACTATAGTGACACCTTCTCCATTATCATTGAAGTTAGTCATGGAAGCTAACTGATCGTTGCTTCTGAAAAATTTGGTTGCCAGGGCGTGACCCATTGCCCTACCCATTTGACCCCCTGTACATGAAATGTCAGAGCTTATATTGTATGTATTTGTTTGTCCGATCCATTTGCCTTGGTTGTCCAGCAGGTCAGAACTAAAATGGCAATTCATTTGCCTGCCTGCAGAAAAAGGATCATTTACCTGATCTGCATAAAGTTGTGCGAAAAAATCTTCAACTGAACAAGCACCTATGGCCATCATGAATGTCTGATCCCGGTAATATCCGGCCTTATAATCACCTTTCCTGTAAGCTCTGGCCAAAGCAACCTGGGGCAATTCTTTACCATCCCCTACGATCCCAAACTTGGCTTTCCCTGTGAGGACTTCTTTTCTGGCTATAAGGCTTGCTTCTCTGCTGATGTTGCAGATCCAATAATCTTTCCAGATTTCTTTAATGTATTTACTGGTTGTTCCGGAGTGAAGGGTTACCAGATCTTCTAAAATTTCAGGAAAATCAATCATATAGGTCTTTATACTGTAATAAGGTAAATGCAAAGATATGAAAAAATATAATAGACACTAGACACTAGATACTAGACTCTAGATTCTAGATGTCATAGGTCAGATGACAGAAAATGAATTCTAATAAAATTAGCGTAATAACTTTTTTAATAAAATATACCTATTTGAAGTGGATAGAAAATTAAATCAATGGAATTAACTTAATGGTTAACATAATATCAAAAAAAGGTACGAAGTAACCAAATGTTGATATGATTATATCAGATATACTCTTATGTGTAAGTGCTTAATGTATAATCTATTAGCATATTAGGTAAGTTTTTAACCTATCGTTAACAGCGAAAACTAAGCCACTACTTAACTCGAAAGATATTTTGACGTTACATTTGTGAAGTAATTATTTACTAAAAAAGAATAAAAATTATATCTCTGATGAAAAAATTTATCTTATTTATTTTCGCGGTGGCGCTTCTTTCTACAGGTAGTTTTGCACAAGGTGCGAAAAAAGCCGTTAAAAAAACAACTGCAAAGCCGGCAGCTGCAAGTGTATCTGCTCCTAAAGCAACAGGTCCTGATATGACTTTCGAAAGTCTGACAGTTGATTTTGGAACAATTGAGCAGGATTCTGATCCATTCAGAGTTGCAAAATTTACAAATAACGGAACAGAGCCTTTATTAATAAAATCTGCAAATGGAAGCTGTGGATGTACAGTTCCTACTTGGCCACAAACACCGATCTTACCTGGTGAATCCGGAGAGATCAAAGTAAGATATGACACACATAGAACCGGTGCAATCAATAAAACTGTAACTGTAAATACAAATATAGAAGGTAAGTCTTTCGTTTTATCTGTGAAGGGTGATATTAAACCTAAAGCAGCAGACGCAAGCGTTCCGGCAGGAACTAAAAACATGTTAAACAAGGGGTGATTTGAAGTTTTCATAATTGGACCCTGTATCCATCTCTGGATGCAGGGTTTTTTTATTTTAATAGATATAAATTTATTTTAATAGAATTTTTATAAAATATTTGTATTTTTGATATAACCAAAGTATCTTTGTGTACATTTTACAATTAGATGCAATGGTATTTTATTTTACCCAAAGGGGTAGAATTGATTCTTAAAAAGCAACAGTAAAATTTTTAAAAAATAGTGCAGAAAAAAATATTTTTTTGTATTTATATTTTAAACTTTTTTTATATTTGCAATGTTATTCGGATGTTGTAATTTTTTATAACAGGTGAAGTTGAATCTTTCAAAAAGATTGAAAGTTATTCCGGCAGGAATTTAAACATGCCATAACCTTGGGGTGATTTGAAGTTTTCATAATTGGGCCCTGTATCCATCTCTGGATGCAGGGTTTTTTAGAAATCCTCGGAAAATGAACTCATGATTATGATTCCGGCAGGAATTTAAATATGCCACAAACTTGGGGTGATTTGAAGTTTTCATAATTGGGCCCTGTATCCATCTCTGGATGCAGGGTTTTTTTATGTCTAGAAGTTAGGACCACAAAGAGGAGCATTTTATAGCTTGATTTTAGAGAATACCGGAAATTTGTTTTACTACTTGATTTGAGACTTAAATTGAATCCTATATGAATGCAGATTCAACTAAAATGAATATCAGATTTTGTCGGGAGTTCTCAAAGAAATGAAACTTTCAGTTTCAATGAATTGCGTATGAAAGTTCTTATTAGAAAGTTGGATAAACTTTGTGAACCTTTATTTTTCTTTGAGAACCTTAGTGAAATAGCTAAAGAGTTAAGAGATTATTTCACTTGTAAAACTTTTTTTCCAAAATCAAAAAGATAACTGGACCTTTACGACTTTATCCTTTACTTTCTTTCCTTGAAGAAAGAAAGTAACAAAGAAATTCAAGGCTCTGTAAAATTCTTGACGCTCACTCATTCCGAAAATGCTCAAAAAATTACGCAAACCCTACAAGGCTCCGTACCTCCGCTGTGTAGGAAACTACGGTACGGAATAAATAGGGATTTATTCCTACCTCCGTTTCGCTCCTTGGAATGACACCTTCCTGTTGGTGTCCTCCCTTCGTCGCTCATATTTTTTAGCATTTTCTCCTTTCATTCACTAAATTTTACAAGGCCAATCCTGCACAGATGAAACATCATATAAATATTAGAATATAATTTTTTAATACGGTGGATATCGTTAATTAGAAGAAGTTCGGATTATCAATAAAAGAGTATTTCTGTTTTTCGCTTTGTGAAACTCGTTTAATACTCTGTGCAACTCAGTGATAACCTTATATCAGGATACCCTCCAGGGATGTCTTTACAGTTAACCAGAAAAATAAGTTGTACCTGCAACAAAATATTACCTTTGGTGCTTTAATAAAAAATTATATACCAAGCATGGCTTTAGACCAAGTAGACGTGGACCAGGTGGTCGAAGTGAAGGTAGAAAAAGAAATGGGTTTTTTCGAGCATTTAGAAGCACTCAGATGGCACCTCATCCGTGCATTGATAGCTATTCTGGCTATTGCAACCTTTATTTTTTTCCAGAAGGATTTTGTTTTTAGAACAGTTGTCTACGGTCCGCGTAATGCAGATTTTTTTACTTATCGCCTGCTTTGTTCTTTTGGAGAGATGATGTGTATTCAGCCAACTCATTTCGATGTAATAACAAGAGATCTGGCCGAAAAATTTACTTCACACATATCTGTATCTGCTATACTTGGTTTGATCGTTGCTTTTCCATATGTTTTCTGGGAATTCTGGAGATTTGTTAAACCGGGTCTTTATCCCACTGAGAGAAAATCAGCACGGGGTATTGTAGGTGTTTGTTCCATATTATTTATAATGGGTGTTTTATTCGGATATTATTTCATAGCTCCATTTGCATTATCATTTCTGGCTGGTTACGAATTAGCTGATACGCTTGCTACACCAACGCTGAGTTCCTATATCAATTATATGATCATGTTCACTTTACCCGTGGGGCTCATCTTTGAAATGCCTGTGGTATCTTTCTTTCTGACAAAGGCGGGAGTTTTATCTCCCGGAGTCATGCGTACCGGGCGTCGATATGCTTTCGTCATAATATTGATATTGGCAGCAATTCTTACACCTTCACCTGATATTATTTCCCAGTTGATACTTGCTACTCCTTTATATATACTTTATGAATTAAGTATAGCTGTCTCGGCAAGAGTTTATAATGATCGTCAGAAGATCGTTCTTGCTGAAGAAATGGAATTGCGGGCCAGAGAGAAAGCATTAATGGATAGAAACGAAAGCGAAAATCAATAATACAACGACTTGTCCATCCATTTACAATAATTTGAATTAAATCTGACTATGGAAAGGTATTCTTCGAACCTAACGCTTTTTTATGTAATCTTCCTACCGGTCTTTTCCTTTGTCTTTTTATTGGCATGGACACTAGCGGCTTTTTTAGGACCCCTTATGAATGATGAGGTATACATCTCTGACTATGTTAAATACTTTTTTCTGGGAACCTTGATCCTCACTTCGTTATTTATTCTCTTATTTTCAACTAAACTTAAAAGGCTTGAGGCTGATGAAAATAAAATCTACCTATCAAATTATTTCAAAACTACCGTGATGCCTCTTGATAATATTAAAGTAGTAGTGATAACAGATCTGTTTTTGGCACGTATCGTAACAATACATTTTGTGAATAAAAGCAGATGGGGGTCAAAAGTTAAGGTGTTGGAAAGAGAAAATATGTTTCAAAAATATTGTCAAGATCACAGGATCGCATTAAAATTTACTCTCGGAAAAAGAGATTAAATTGTTCTCGAATAATTTAAAATAGCTTCAAGATCCACGTTATTGCTGATCAGCTCTATGGCACGCTGGACCTTCCAGGGCGTATTCAGATTGATCTTCACTTCGATCCTGCTGATCTTTATAACTGACCCATAAGTATCCAATGTTGTAGATACAAGGGGTATTTGGTTCTTTTCTATATAATTTATGCTCTGCATATTAATGTTACCCTCTCCGGTAGCAACGATTCCTGTAAGGGGAGATTCATCTATTCCGGCCAACTTGCTTATCCTCTGAAGTTTATTTATGGCTTCATTGACACGTCCTGTGCTAACTACGAG
This sequence comes from Saprospiraceae bacterium, assembly GCA_043753405.1. Classification (GTDB taxonomy): domain Bacteria; phylum Bacteroidota; class Bacteroidia; order Chitinophagales; family Saprospiraceae; genus Parvibacillus. Next base: position 8,323 of record JAYUWT010000257.1, read on the forward strand.
TAAAAGGCCTTTATCTGATCGAAGTTGCTCCACATCCATTAATGAGCCGGCAATAATATCTTCCACCTTATTATTCAACATACCGGCATTGTACAAAACTTCTCCATCAATAGCTTCCATGACTGATTTCATGACCGGATATCCAAGGGTTTTATCATATGGCATGAGTCCTAACAAAGGAAGATCCATTTTCTGTAAGGCCTTTCCTAAGTAATGTTTTATTTTATCAATTTTATCTTCTTCTACCTTGTTAACTATGACACCTATAATGGGCAATTTTTGTTCTCTGAATAGTGATATAGACATATTCAATCTATCTATTGTCCTTCCGATACCTCCATCTACCACCATGATTACTCCCGCGTTGACAAGTTTAGCTACGTCTGCATTTGAAAGATTGACAATGCTTCCTACACCCGGGTGGCCTGTACCCTCATAGATCACTATTTCATGTTCTTGATTTAGTTTTTCCTGGGCATAAAGTATTTTTGCTCTAAAATCAAATTCCTCAGGATGGTCTAAAAACTGTGTAGTGGCACCGGGGCCCAGAATGACAGGGCTGTGGATCTCGGGACGAATAGGGAATCGTATCAGGTCCGCAAACAAGATCGTATCCTTGTCAACTTTGAGTTCATGAAAATTGAGGTAACGTTGTCCAACAGGTTTGCAATATCCTACATTCAGTCCCCTGTTCATAAAAGCTGCAACCAAACCCAATGTAGACGTGGTCTTGCCTATATGTTGATTAGTGGCAGCCACATATATATTTTTGTATGTTTGTTTGCTCATCGAAAGTTATTAAGAGATAATTGGTTTGTCAAATATAATTAAGACACCTGACAAGATATGCAACAGTCCAAAATAAATGATAATTTAAATAAATGACATTAAATTGGATTTGGTAAAATATCAAATAAAAGATGATTATTCTTTAATAGTGCTATTTTGAAAAATAATTAATATGTACTTAATGTAAAAACTACTCAAAGTTTTTATTTCAAATCGAAAACCCTTAATATATTTTTATACCTTTGTGCCGTATTTCAAAGAAGTGAGGATAACAATTACAGTATTTTTAATATCATTTTGTTTCTTTAATGGAACTGCCATCGCCCAAAGTGATACTAATCCCTTTGAACTCAGGGTCTCTGAGTCTGACAGAGCCGTCGATTCAAAGTCGGGTATCCTGTTGCCTGAAAATGAAATTGACCATTCAAATCCTTTCGAGATCAAACATGTTCCTGCCAATTATACTTTAAGAGACACGCTCCAGGTGAAAAAACCGATCCCCATTACTTCAAAAAAAGTTAAGAGCCAGAACTTTCTTTTTGTTTCCATTTCATTATTACTTTTGTTTTTAACCATTTTGGTAGTCATGAACAGGAGCCTGCTTGCCAATATTTACCGTGCTATATTCAGCGATACTTACCTGAAAGTGGTTTACAGATTCCAGAATAGTGGACAGACGTTATCCTATGGCCTTTTTTATCTATTCTTCTTCTTAAATGCAGGATTATTCCTGACTTTATTATTAAAACAATTTAAGTTCAATTACTTCACTTCAGACATCACATTGTTTTTTGTATGTGTCGGACTTGTTGCTATGATTTACTTAATAAAACATACTATTCTAAGGATCGTTGGATTGATATTCCCAGTCCAGAAAGAAATAAGTTACTACAGTTTTACCATCATCGCTTTCAATATTTTTTTAGGAATAGCATTGCTACCCATAAATAGTTTAATATCATTTTCTAATGATAAGGTAGCCAATGTATGTCTTTATATTGGAGTGATAATTTTCCTGCTATTGTATTGTATAAGACAGTTGCGCGGTATGTTTTTGGCTGCGAATTATTTGACTTTTCAAAAGTTCCATTTTTTTATTTACCTTTGCACGATCGAAATCGCACCAATTTTAATATTAACCAAAATTATTTTTACAACTGCAGGGAATTCATTATAAACTTAATGATATACAAAATTCTATGACAACAAAGATTTCTACTTTAACTAAAACAACCAAACTGAAAAGAGTTAACAGCATATTAGTTTCTCAACCACCACCTCCTTCTAATACTAAAACGGCATTTAATGACCTGGAAAACAAGTATAACCTGAAGGTGGACTATAGGGCTTTTAATCATGTGGAAGGCGTATCCGAAAAGGATTTCCGCAAGTCAAAGATCAGGCCGGAAGCATTTAACTGTATCATCTTTAACAGTAAATTTGGTATAGAAAATTTCTTCAGGATCGCTGAGGAAATGCGCGTTAAGATCTCCCCTGAGACCAAATATTTTTGCCTTTCTGAATCAGTGGCCAATTATCTCCAGAAATTCATTCATTATAGAAAAAGAAAAGTTTTCATCGGGCATAAAAATATGCAGGATATGGCTACTTCTCTGATGAAACATAAAAATGAGACCTTTCTGGTGCCGATGTCAAATCTGGGAAGTAAACCCGTAACAGAGTGGCTTACTGCCGCTAAGGTCAAATTTATCGAAGCTGAGATGTATCACACAGTTAGTAGTGATCTGTCTGATCTGAGTGATATTAAATACGATATGCTTGCATTCTTTAGCCCTCAGAGTTTAAATAGCCTTTTCGAGAATTTTCCGGACTTTGTTCAGGAAGAGACCAGAATAGCTGCCTTCGGTAAAAGTACTTGCGACATGGTGGAACATTTCAAATTGAGACTTGATGTAGCAGCTCCACAACCGGATGCTCCTTCAATGCCCGGCGCGATTGAAAAGTATTTGTTATTAAGCAATAAGTAAAATCCATTGTTTGATTCTTTCGATGTAATTAAACTCAGACAATATCTGGATCTATTGCCTGAGATGAAAGCATGGGTTCAATTTGCACCTCCGGGTAGATTTCCTCTACATACTGATAATATGAATCTGACCAGTTCAGCTGTCGCTGTGCTGCTCTTTCCCTATGATGGACTATTAAGTACGCTTTTGCTTGTGAGAACATCGCATGACAAGGACAAACACAGTGGTCAGATAAGTTTCCCCGGTGGAAAAGCGGATGATTCCGATAAAGATATCGTCCATACTGCCCTTCGTGAATTGTGGGAAGAAACAGGTATTATGTTGGATGAAAATAATGTCATTGGCATCATGTCCAAACTATCCATTCCGGTCAGTGGATTTGAAGTTAACCCTGTGGTCATGTATCTGGATCAACTTCCTGAGATCAAATTGTCAGCGTATGAAGCTGACTCTTATCACATCATTTCATTGAATGCCCTGCATGATGTTGCAAATCGGAAAGTAATGGATATTAAACGGGATGAAAACCTGACTTTAAAAAACATTCCATACATTGATCTTGTCGAAGGTACGCCATTGTGGGGCGCTACAGCTATGATCCTCGCAGAATTATTGGAATGGATTAAAGCAGTGGAACCACTTTGAAGAAATGTTGAATTATGAATGTTGAATGTTGAATGTTGAATGATGGGTGATGAGTGATGGAAAGTCGTATTAATGAACCCGAATACAAAAATAACCTTTTAATAAATAATTGATCATCCAACAAGTACCGCCCTTTTCACCTTCTGATCTCTTTATAAATCCTTACACCGGCCATCAATATGATAATAAAAGCAATCAGGCCGGTAATGCCCCAAACAAAAGACAAACTTTGCTTCACTGAAGCCAGGAAAACAATGGCAAAAAGCAGGATTGTGGCAACTTCATTCCAGATGCGCAACTGGCCTGAGGAATATTTAAATACACCTGTATTCTGTTGTAACACCATTTTATGGATTGATAGTTGGTAAGCGTATAATATCAAGACAAATGTGATCTTGATATGTAACCATGTATA
>JAYUWT010000258.1:0-12092 GCA_043753405.1 Saprospiraceae bacterium
ATTTCTTCGTAAAGATTTACATCAGATTCCATTTAAATATTTTTGTTTTAAATTCAATTTAGAAAATTCATATTAATACTTAAAACGGCACCTAAATATACTATCCATATTGTTTTTTACAAATATTATTTTAAAAAATATTATTTATTTTTGGAGAACTGCTAAAATCACTTATTCCCGGTAAAGGGATCCTACATTATTCATCATAAAAAGTCTATTATGTATTACCTGTATTTTGTACTACATTTAATTCTGATATTGAATAGAAATAAATACCGGCGATGACCTTGAAGATCATAATTATAATAATCTGTATCTTAGTATTTATACTGTTAAGTACAATCAATTTCGAATATTTAGTTAACCGCGCCAGTGACTTCCGCCTCAACTATCTGGCATATATGATTGAGTTAATTCTTGTATTCCTCTTAATATATTTACCTATCACTAAAATAAAAACTAAAAAATGATCACGATCATACTCTTAGGACTGACTGCTCTATTTACATTTATAACCTATTTAAAAGAGCGAAGAAAAGAAAAACCTGTATACACCAATGCTATTATTATTCTTGTCGTAGGTGCAGCGCTCTCATTACTTCAACCTTTCAAAGTGGAACGTGTAGATGCGGGCCATGTAGGGATCAAGGTCAATCTGGCCGGAGATAACAGAGGTGTAGGTAAATATGAATATAAGACAGGCTGGGTGATCATCAATAACTGGATCAACAGGCTCTATGAATTTCCCACTTTTCAGCAAAGCATCGAATATCCAGAACAAAGTGTTATCACCAAAGGTGGTCTGAGTGCTTCTATCCATCCTAAATTCAACTATAGTCTTAAGGCTGGTGATATAGGCGATATGTTTTCCAACCTCAGGATACCCGTAAAAGAGATCGAGCAGGGATGGCTACAAAATGCCATAGTGGGTGCCATGAATGATGTTGCCAATAAATGGACCATTGACAATATTTTCAATAACAGGGAACAGTTTGAGGCAGACATCATCAAAGAGGCAAATAAACGCGTTTCCAAATGGTTCATCATAAGCCAGCTAAGGACCAATATCATCCCACCTCAATCGTTACAGATCAACATCCAGGAGAAAACCAATGCCATTCAGAAGGTACAGATCGCTGAAAATAATAAGTTGGTTGCAATAGCACAGGGTCTTGAACGTATTGCAAAAGCCCAGGCAGACAGCGCCACAGCGGTGATCACGGCTTCAGGTGAAGCACGCGCTATCAAGATCAAACAACTTTCTTTGAATCAGGAATACATCGACTACCTTAAAGTTCAAAAATGGAACGGGGTTAGCCCAACGATGGTGACATCTGATAAAAGCGGATTTATCATTAGCCCCAATAATAAATAATTTATGGAACTTATCTCAGTCAACATTAGTACAAAAGAAATTGTAATAAAGCAAGTTGATGGTGCATTGGCTTTATATGACTTTACATGGCCGGATCTTTCTAATCCGTTAGAATTGGAAGATAAGATCCGGGAGGTTTTTGAAGCGTTTCATGAGGTGGATACAGTAACGAGTAACATTAGAGAAATTGGAGTAGAGATCAGTTTGAGAAGGGTATATTAGACCGAAGCCCTTATAGGGGCACAAGTCAGGAGACTTGCGCCAGCGCGGTCTTAAGGGGCGCAAGGCGGGAGACTTGCGCCAGTGTGGGACTTTGTTAAGAGAATTACGCCAGCGTGGTCGACTTACGCCAGCGAGTTTTATGGAATTTTATTTTTTGTCTTCGATCTTTGGGTATGCGCGCCAGGTATAACTTTTATGGACAATTTTCCAGTTGCCTTCATATTTTAATAGGAGAAAATAATCTGTAAATATTCTGTAGTTGGGGATCACTATTTCTGCCTTGGCTGTCGCTGCATTATTTTCATAGTCTATCGAAATGATCCTTCCGATCCTGTTTGTTTTTTCACCCTGTTTTACATTGGAAATATACTTTTGCCCGGAGCGGATGAGAAGGCTGTCATGTTCATTTACAGCATATAAATTAAAGTCAGGATGAAAAGCTCTGCGCAATCTGTCCGGTTCGCCATTGGCAGTTCCTTCTATATAGTCTGTCAGGGTTGCTGTGATTTGTTCAATATCTGATTTAGTACTATTTGTTTGAGCATTAATTGGAATTGCAAACATCAATAACCATAGAGATAATAAAATTTTGATTGCCCTCATTTTTCTAAATTTGCTTTTATAGCTTCACAGCCATCAGGTTCCATGGAATAAGAGCAATTGACGATCTTCCACCCTTCCTGAGACTTTAAAAAAGTAAATGTATCAATGCCGCAATGGGCCAGTTTATCATTTACGAAAACTTCATAAGGGACCCAGGCGATCGCTATATCTTTGTGAATTGTAATGTCAATATCCAGGGCTCTTTCACGGATTATAAATTTAGGGTTCAAACTCCAGAAGTCAGCACCAAAAGTACTCACCGTGTTCTTTAATTTTCCACCTTTGTTTTGAACAACCCATACCTGGGCATTCTTATAAAGCATTGTGTTAAACAAAGCTGTGTCCTGCTTTTCCAATGCCACAAAAAATTGATCTACTATAAGTTGTATTTCTGCTTTTTCAGTGCTTACATTTTTCTGGGCGAAACATGTTGAAGCGGTAATTATCATAAAAAAAAGGAAATAATTTTTCATTTATTATACTATTTATACTATGTCTTATTCACAAACATTGTTGGCATGACGTACATGTAGCTGCCAGTGGCCATTTTGGTTCATCCATATATTGGTATATCTCCGATTTAGCTTTACACCACCATTTGGAGCTCCCGTTGCAGGAATTACCTTTTCATTTCCCATAACAATGACCATGTCTTTATAAAATAAAAATGTTTCGGGATATCGTTCAAATGCAGTGTACCGGATCACACCTTTTTTTATCATTTCAAGTAATTCTTTTTTCTCCAAAACGATCTTATTTGTTGGATGATTAACCGTGACATTGTCAGCCATCAAGCTGTCCAAAGCCCGTGTATTCTCTTCGAATATCGCTCGTGCATGGGCAAGGTCAAGTTTTTTTATTTTGGATTCCAGGACGCTATTGTCCACTTCATTTTGTGCATTTGTCTTTACACCATTAGTTAAAAATAAAAGGAAAATCAGCAGGATCTTCATAGATTTTAAAGTTTAATTCTGCTAATTTAATAAACTTAATTAAAAAGCTATGTCGCTAAGTTTGGCGAAGGAGGCAAAGTTGTGTGTAGGTTATCACAGAGCCACATAGAGTTTTAAAAAGAGTTACACAGAGAGAAAAACAAAAGTTTTTAGTATCCTTCTGACTTTCTAAACTTATAACTTCCTTTTTGAGCTATATAGCAAAGTTTCACAAATACGAGCAAAGTTGAGCAAAGACTTTTTTCTTACTATCCTATCTATTCCTCCATAAACTGTAATATTCTTTTTAGCACCCATCTAACCACCTAACTTTCTCACCTTCTCACCTTCTAACCTGATAACCTACTTCATAGCTGTCTCGTATTGTTGATTGATGGTTAAGCTATCATTAATAACTCGTAAATGATTGACCATCATATCGACTTAGGCCAAATCCTCTCGTACCAAACCAAAGGTTGCCCGCTTTATCTTCCAAAACACTAAAAACAGAATCATTGATAAGGCCATCTTTTGATGTAAAATTTTTAAATGATTCACCATTATAACACCATATGCCCGAGTCCTCAGTAGTCAGCCACATGTTCCCTTTTTTATCTTCATGAATATCATAAACCCCTCTGCTATCAAGGCCTTCTGACTCTCTGTAGCTTGTAAAAGTTTTTCCATCATACCTGCATGCGCCATGGTCTCTTGTAGCAAACCATAAATGACCATTTTTATCCTCTGCTATGGAAAAAATCATATCATCTGTGATAAAATTTTTTGATAGCGGTTGTTTAAAGGCCAAAGGATCATTGGCATTTTTTTCGATTGACCTTCCATCTTCATTTCTTAGATAATATTCTGCAGAGGGAACATAATTTGTAAAGATCATTCCGTCAAAGCACCAAACACCACCTCCGTTCCATGAACTAAACCAAATGTTACCCTTTTTGTCTTGCATAATATCCAAAATAGTCTGGTAATTATTCCCCGGATTAAAACGGTCACCTGTTGAATTCAGATAGTTGTTCAAATTTTTACCATCATATCTAAATACACCACGGTCTAAAGTTCCGATCCATAAATCACCATTCCTGGCTTCCAGCAAAGTTGAAACGGATATACTATTCAGTAATGATTTCTCTAAATATCTATGGAATTTGTGTCCATCATATCTGGAGATGCCATCATGAGTACCAAACAAAATGTATCCATCCTTATCTTCAATGATTGAGTTCACATTATTTTCGCTTAACCCATCATCTATGGTATAATTGTAAAACAATTTGCCATCATAACGGTACACGCCCTCACCATTTGAACTGAACCAAATATTTCCTGATCTGTCCTGTAATTGGCATATTATATTGCCTGATGTCAAACCCTGAGTTTTGATCAATTTTGGATGTCCTTGTTTCAAAATCCCCATTGTTTTCACTTTATTGTCCTGAGGCAAAGTATTAATCTGGGATTTACAGGAGGTGTAAAAGGTAAGGATAAATAAAAATGAGTAAAGTTTATAAAGTAAATTTAATTTCTTCATAGCATCAGATATATTTCAATTTACGAATTTATGGAAATGAAATCCGATTAGGTAATTGATAACAGGTGGATAACAAGTTTATTGGAACACAGATGAAATTTACAGACTAATGGCCAATAACTGATGGCTTTGTAGTGGAAATGACTTAGAAACAATTATTGAGCAAAGTCGGTGAACGATTTTGAAAATTAGAAAGACGAAGTTAGAAATTAGAATAAAATTCGCTTGCCTGAAAGCGTTGTTCAAAATTAAAAGCTAATTGTAAAATGAATATTTAACTTCAAAGTAAACAAGAGTTAATATTACAATTAATTCCCCTATAAAATAGATCATACCTAACGTCGTCAGCTCAGCAAAGAAATAAATAACCAGTCCAATTGTAAGAAAACAATACAAGAGATTAGCTATTGCTATGGCAATCAGAAATGGCTTTCCATTTTGCTTAAAAGTAAAGTAACAAATAGAAGAATAAATTGCAAAGACGCCGGCTATGGCAGCAAGCAAATACAATACATCGACCGGCATTCTGATCTGCAACTTATATTTCACTAAAACTATTCCCAGTAGAAATGCCGATATTAAAGCTCCCAGACAGTCAATTAAAAAGAGTTTTTTAGTGGTCAAAGTCATAACTAATCTCAGATTTAAAAAAGTCTAAATTTATCGAAATGTAAATACAAATACGCAGAAAACCTATTCAAAAGTATTTCGAATTTGAAGGCATAATTTTTCATTTTTCATCTTTCATTTTTCATCTTTTCATACTCATCTTTCTCATAATTATCTAAGCACTTACCCAACGGTTTCCCCTCCAGATGTACACAGTCACAAAACTCAAAGCCCTCTTTTTCATTTTTTTTCCCTTCAAACTGACTTCTGCAATCCGGTAAAGTATTCCGTGGTTTGACTTTGTAAGCATTCAACACCAGAAAAATCACGAGAACAAAAGTTGCAAACACCGCTGCAAAAAACCGGATCGGAAAATTTTTTGTCAAGCTGGCTGATTTTGGCAATTCATGATAGGTATGGTTTTTAAAAGGGAGAATATATTTAAACTTGTGGTAGTCCCAACAAAACAGGTACAAACAACCTATCACCATCAATGGCGAAGTAAGCAGGGATCCTTCAAAACGCACTGCGAATGACAGGATGCATATGTTCAGGATGATCGGAAAATAGATAGTCACGCCAAGAGCCGCGGTCCTTGGGATAAGCAGAAGGATTGCTGCCAACATCTGCAGGACACCTATAAAGGTATAATAATATCCTGTTGTAAATAACACCTCCAGATAATGTCCCAGAGGATGATTGCAGGACAGATCGGTGAAGCGCTCTCCGTTTACTTTGACGAAGCCGGGAAAGATAAAACCGAAAGCAAGTGCGATGCGGGTGAAAACGGTAAAATACCGCATCCATTTGTTTTGTCTAATTTTGAGATGCAATTGGTCCAGTTTGTTTGAAAAATTCATTGTTTTATTTTATATTTAAAAGTACTTTGAAATACAAAGTTAACAAATATAATGTTATAGCCCAATTCCAGAGATTTTTTTTGAATATTAATATTTAGTTGGAGATGATTCCCGATGAGAGAAGTACCCGGAGCGGGACTTGAACCCGCACAACCTTACAGTTACAAGATTTTAAGTCTTGCGTGTCTACCATTTCACCACCCGGGTAAATAAAATATAAATAATGGAGCGGGAAACGAGACTCGAACTCGCGACCCCGACCTTGGCAAGGTCGTGCTCTACCAACTGAGCTATTCCCGCAATAAATGTGCTTTTCTTCAGAAGCGTGGCAAAGGTATATTTTTATTTCAAATTACAAAAGAAATCGGAAGATATTTACTTTCCATTTGATAGTAAATATTTGATAGCTTCTTTGATTGTTTTAAAATAACAACTATAACTTTATGCTTCACAGTTTAGTCGGAGATCTAGTGTATACCTTAATTTCCTAACTTCCTTGCCTTCGCACAGATCTGACATCCTATCCGGTGCAAGTTATTATATGGAATTTTTAAAAAGCTTTTATATACAACTAGAGCACCATCTACCTTTTAACATCTAACATCTACCATTTACTCACTCGATGTCGTGACGCTCCCGTCCCAAAGAAGAAACTCCTTGAGAAACCCGGAAATGTCCCCATTCAGCACAGCATCTGTATTATTGTTGGTGTATCCTGTTCTATGGTCTTTGACACGGCGATCGTCGAGCACGTACGACCTGATCTGGCTGCCCCACTCATTTTTCATCTTACCTGCTTCGACGACGTCCTTTTCTGCCTGCTGCTTGGCAAGTTCAAGTTCATAGATTCTGGATTTTAATAAGACTAAAGCCTTTTCACGGTTCTGTATCTGGCTACGCTCTTGCTGACATTCCGCTACAAGGCCGGTCGGTAAGTGACGGACACGCACAGCTGACTCCGTCTTGTTAACGTGCTGGCCTCCTGCCCCACTCGCCCTGAAAGTATCCCACTCGATATCCGCAGGATTGATGTTGATCTCGATCCTGTCATCGATCATGGGATGTACAAAGACAGACGCAAAAGAAGTCATCCTCTTCCCCTGTGAATTGAACGGACTCACACGTACCAGACGATGTACACCATTTTCACCCTTCAGCAATCCATAAGCCAGATCACCGGATATCTCCAATGCGACAGACTTGATCCCCGCCACATCTCCTTCTGTAATACTCAACTCTGAAACTTTAAAACCGCTTTTCTCGGCATACATAAGATACATCCGCATGAGCATCGACGCCCAGTCGCAAGCCTCCGTACCACCGGCTCCAGCATTGATCTCGAGGATGGCATTGAGTTCGTCCTCTTCTTTGGTGATCGTACTCTTGAATTCCATCTCATCGATGATAGCAAGTGCTTTTTCGTACATTTCATCCACCTCTTTATCAGTATAGGCATCTTCCTTATACATCTCAAGGGCAATGGAAGCCTCATCAACTGCCATGGCGCCGTTTTTGAACTTATCCACCCAGGTCTGGTGGGACTTCAGTTCTTTGAGAACTGCTTCCGCTTTTTTGGGGTCATCCCAGAAATTGCCCGCAAGGGTCTCCTGGGTCTTGTCTTCTATTTCGTGAATTCTGTGATCGACGTCAAAGATACCTCCTTAAGGAAGCTAGTCTATCTTGAAGATCTTTTAGCTGTTCGATGGTCATCGGTATTGCTGTTTAGATGGTTTACTAATGTGTTTGTTGTTTGAATAAAATTAGAAGTTAGAAGTCAGAAATTAGAAAGACGAAGTTAAAATAAATTACGCTACGAAGCCGAATCCCCTATCACTTACCACTTATCACTTATTTTTCAAAAGTTAAGAAGTTAGGAAGTTAAGAGGTGAGAAGGATCCTCGCCGGATACATATTACTCATTACCGATTACTCATTACCGATTTTAAGTTAAAAGTTAAAAATTAGCCGTTAGAATGACTCCACTGGAATGCTTCATTTATCATTCAACATTCAACATTCAACATTCCTACTCAAGTACTTCTATAAAAAACGCCAGTTCGGCATTTGGTTCGATCGTATCTGGAATGCCCTGCACCCCATAGGCAAGCTTAGAAGGTATAAATATTGTCGCCTTTGTCCCTTTCTTCAAAATCAGCAATGCTTCATCCCATCCCGGTATTACCATTCCTTTTCCTACCGGAAAATGGAAAGCGCTTCCTCTTGCATATGAACTATCAAATTTCTTTCCGGTACCGACAGACACACCGTAGTAGTGAACATTCAGATCCTCACCTATGCTTGCAACCAGGCTTTTACCCTCGGTATGGATCACATATTTAAGGCCGGATGATGTGGTAATCAAATTTGCTAAAGTATTGGCTTTGTAATCTGACACAGTTTTAGCTACCAATGTTGCGATGGCAGGCTCCAACTCCCTGGTGACCTTTTTCTGTACTTCTGTCACTACTTTATTAACAACGAGCGTATAATTGATCTCTTTCCAAATTTTCATAGCAGGAGGTAGATTTTGGACTGTATCAATTTTTTCGAATATGATGATACTATCACCTAACCTCATTAACATCAATGCATCTATGACAGGATTGGGCGTAGTATATTCAGATTTGTCGCGTATGACATATTCCGGTTTTTGCGGAGTGTGTTTAGAATCCTGCAATACAGAATCTTTGTAACGGATCACAAGATCAAAATATACGAGATCATCTGTCTGGAGCATGTTGCCCTTGCCGGTGCTGTACAATTTATATGCATAACCACCAGGTGAGAGGCCTTTGGTCTCTTTATACTTTACTTTCGAAGGTTTATCTTTTTTCTGTCCAAATCCAGCTGTAAGGCAAATAAAGAAGGCGGCTAAAAACAGTAAGTAATTATATTTTTTCATGGTTCATATTATTTTAAAAATCGGCCTCTACCATTGAGGCAAAGGCCGAAGTTTTTTATTCAAATTTTAAAATTCTGGTTTTAAAGACCTCCATCTAACCCCTCAAGAAAGAGAAAGATTAGAAGCCGGGGACTTTCTTTCAACCTCTGACTTCTGACCTCTGACTTCACTTCATACATCTTACGTCTGACTTCTTACATCTGACGTCTGACTTCTTACATCTGACCTCTGACCTCTGCCCACTTACTTCAAGACCTCAATGTAGAACGCCAATTCCGCATTAGGTGGGATCATATTTGGAATTCCTGATTCTCCATAAGCAAGTTTGCCGGGGATGAATACAAGAGCCTTTGTCCCTTTCTTAAGCAGCAACAATGCTTCTTCCCATCCCTGGATCACTGCACCTGTACCGAGAGAAAGGGTGAATGGAGCTCCTCTGCCGAAGGAAGAGTCAAATTTCTTACCATCAGCGACTGTTGCACCATAATAATAGACTTTGACGCTTTCACCTTTCTGAGGCAGTGGACCATTGCCTTCTGAAATAATTGCATATTTCAAACCCGTTGCAGTAGTTTTTAGATCTTTGATCCCATTGACTTTGTAGTCGGCAACACCCTTCATAACCTGTGTTTCAACAGCCGGCTCCAGATCCTTGATCTTCTTTTTTTGTTCTTCACCCACGACTTCTTTTACTTTGATGACATAAGTAATCTCTTTCCATGAAGCCATGTTTGGAGGAAGGTTTTTTACTGTATCGATCCGCTCACGGATAACAATGCTATCACCTGATCTCATTAATTTTAGGGCATCAACCACCGGATTTGGAGAATTGACTAGTGAATCAGGTGGCATCAGGAATTCTGGCTGCTGACCGGTCAGTTTACTGTCCTGTAAGGTAGAATCCTTATGTTTAATCAAAAGGTCAAAATAAACAAGGTCGTTCGTTTTGATAAGATCACCTTTGCCGGAGCTATACAATGTATAAGAGTACCCGTTTTTTGAAACTTTGCTTGTACCATCTTTTTTACAAGAGATCATGCCGATTGTTAGACACAACAATATAAAATACGATAAATTTTTCATAGAATAAATTAAAATTATGTTTAATAAGAATTGATAATTTCTGATTTGTACTTTTCAGTAGCTTCCTGAAAGGTGTTAATCACAGTACTTAAACTACTGTAAAGCGCACCTCCCGAAGCATTTTTATGCCCACCACCACGAAAATATTCTTTGGCCATTTTCTCAACTGAAAAATCACCCTTCGATCTAAGCGATATTTTGACGATGTTTGGTTGCTCTGAGATAAATCCCGCTACATGCACCACATCCAGCCTCAATAAATAATTTACGATACCTTCTGTATCACCACGCTGAATATTAAAATCAAGATAATCTTTTTTTGACAAATATATCAAAGCTGATTTTTTTTCCGGCCAGATGGTCATCCTGTTGGACAAACAATGACCCAACAATTTCAGAGACTTCTCAGGCAAATGATTATATAACTTATCCTGCACATATACGAGATCTCCTCCCTGAGCTATGATTTCCCCTGTGTTTTTAAAAGTATTTTTACTGATACTATACTTAAATGAACCGGTGTCCGTAATGATCCCTACAAGTAATGCTTCCAATCCATGGACTGGCAAAACATTTAACCATCCTGCTTCCTTAAATACCTCATAGAGTAACTCGCATGTAGAACTTATTTCTGGATCAGAGATCAATACGTCAGCAAATCCATCCGGATACAAATGATGATCTATTACTGCCAATTTAGCTTGGCTGCCTTTGATAGCATCCCCCAATTTATCTACTCTGTCCAGGGAGTTATAATCCAGGCAGAATATAAAATCTGCATGAGATACCAGATCTAAAGCTTTTTCCACTTCTTTGTCGTATATCACTATGTCACTAATGCCTTTCAGCCAGGCCACATCTTCAGGAAATTCAGAAGGTACTACGACTTTGACGTTATGAAATTTAGTGTCCAATACTGATTTAAGAGCAAGAGATGAACCAATGGCATCCCCATCCGGGTTCCTATGTGATGTAATCACTATATTCTTAGGAACATTCAAATAATTCAGCAGATCTTTTACTTCTTTCATACCCGTAAACGCCGGCCCGGTATATATTTTAGTTAAGTTCATTTCTTTACGTGTAAGCTCATACTAAATTATATTTTCCTTTCGACATATATTATGTCTTTAGCTAAGCAGGCGCAAAAGTCGCATTTTTTCTATATATAAAAAAATAAAAATCAATCAAAAACAAAAGCTTACCCTTGCGAAATAAATTTTTACATACTTTTGTCGCTCGAAACGATACAAAATAAAATAAATAATAATAAAATGGTGAATAACAGAACCTTTACAATGATCAAACCCGATGGTGTTCAGGATGGGCATATTGGCGCTATCCTTGCAAAAATAAATCAGGCCGGTTTCAGGATTGTTGCTATGAAATTTACTCAACTGTCGGTTAATACTGCCGGAAAATTTTATGAAGTCCATAAAGAAAGACCTTTTTACGGTGAACTGGTAGAATTCATGTCTTCAGGTCCAATCGTGGCAGCCATTTTAGAAAAAGAAAATGCAGTAGAAGATTTCAGAACTCTTATTGGTGCAACCAATCCGACCCAGGCAGAGCCCGGTACGATCCGTGCGCTTTTCGCTAGAAGTGTAGGTGAAAATGCAGTCCATGGTTCAGATTCTGACGAAAATGCTGCCCTTGAAGCAGCTTTCCATTTTGCTGGTACAGAAGTTTATTAATATAATATGAAGAGCATACAAACATTCTTTAATAAAAAGATAGTTGAAAATGTTCTGCTTATGTTATTGTTATTAGGGGTAACTATTAACATATTTACCCCTAATCTACCTTTCATACAAAGGAGTGCTGACCTGGCTAATCAAACAATGATCTGTTATCTGGGCATGAGTATCTTTTTCTTATTACTCAATCTCAAAAGGTTGATGATCACATCGATGATGTGTACTGCTATCTTTGCATTTTATCTGAAAGAAACCACGAATGC
>JAYUWT010000259.1:0-4448 GCA_043753405.1 Saprospiraceae bacterium
AGGGTATCATTCAAAATCTATTGACGCAATAAAAATAATTATAGGAGGTAGAATTACTGAAAAAATCATGGTTGCTTATAACTACGAAAGTCCGATAAGTGGCATAAAGACATATAGTGGCAGTACCCATGAATTGTTGTTACAATACCGTATTCCAACAAATATAATAGAACGACAAAAAGAAAAAATGATATATCATCCAAGGATGTGATGAAAAATCAAAATATAATAATACTTTTGCGCTAAACTTAATCGTTATAACGGCTAAGTGCAATGAATATCAATTAGTTAGAAAAATTTATTTTAACCCAAAAGGCTGAATATCAGCAATTTATAACACTTAAAAAATTAAAATCGTTAAAAATATCGTGTTTAGGAGAGTTTGTTTTGGATAAAATGAAGAAACAAACTAATTTTACACTCTATTTAACAATATCCAAATTTTTAGGAAAATTATTTTTTAGCAAATGAGTAAGAACATTGTATTTTTATTTGGATTAACTATCCTTTCGTCTTTAGTGATTTCATGCGGAAAAAGCAGTAAGATGGATGGTCAGTTAATTGGTGTGACAAAACGACCAGATTGGAAAGGAGTAAATCCTTATGGTATGATTTATGTCAAAAGTGGTACCTTGACTATCGGATCTGATGACCAGGATATTAGTAGTAATTATCTATCAAGACCTAAAAGTATTTCCATTCAGGGATTTTACATGGATGAGACTGAGATTACTAATAATGAATACCGACAGTTTGTACATTGGGTTAGGGATTCAGTCGCCCACACTATTTTAGGTAATTTCGAAGAAGATGATGCAGGAAACAGCCATATTGACTGGACTGCTGAAGTTGATTATACTGATGAAGGATTGTCAGATATGTACTATAGCGGGGATGACGTCCTCAATGGTAAAAAAGAATTCGATGTAGATAAACTGATCTACAATTATGAATGGCTCGATTGGAAGCAAGCTGCGGGAGATCGTGGTCAATCTACAAGAAAAACTTATATTAAAAAGGATAAAACAAAGATTTATCCTGATACCATGGTTTGGATAAGAGATTTTGCTTATTCATATAATGAGCCTATGACGAGAAATTATTTCTGGCACCCTGCCTTTGATGATTACCCGGTAGTAGGTGTCAATTGGAAAGCTGCAAATGCTTTTTGTAGCTGGAGATCCAAGATCTGGGATACATATCGTCCGGAAGATGTGCACACTGAAGGATTCAGGTTGCCCACAGAATTTGAGTGGGAATATGCTGCTAGAGGTGGACATGCTAATGCTCCATTTCCTTGGGGTGCTTATGGCTTAAGAAACTCTAAAGGTTGTTTACTTGCAAATTTCAAACCAAGAAGGGGTAACTATCCTGAAGATGGCGGTCAATGGACGGTAAAAGCAGATGCTTATTTTCCTAATGATTACGGTTTCTATTGTATGTCAGGAAATGTTTCAGAATGGACGTTAACGGCTTATGCAGAAAATGCTTATGCCTTTATCCATGACTTGAATCCTGACATTAGATATGATGCTAAAGATGAGGATCCTGAAGGTCTGAAAAGAAAAGTAATTCGTGGAGGGTCATGGAAAGATATAGGATACTTCCTTAGGACCGGAACACGGCATTATGAATTCCAGGATTCAGCTAAATCTTATGTAGGATTCAGATGTGTATTAACTCATATGGGCAGATCTCTAAACGATTTCTAAACAAATCAAACACTACGACTTAGATTACATATAAGGTTGTTGTATGCTGTATACGACCTTAATTAAAATAATATTGTCAAAAAATTCATTAATAATTATTAACCTATTTAAATAAAAAAAAATGGCTCTTGTACATTCGAATAATTTCAAATATTTCAAAAATTTTATAATTGGCGTTGGAGCATCTATCGTATTGGTGGGAGCTTTAGGAAAAATCCAAAGTTATGAATGGGGAGGCTGGATGCTAACTGTAGGTTTAACTGTAGAAGCTTTTATATTCCTTTTCTTAGCAGTAATACCACCGGAAAGAGATTATTACTGGGACAAATTATATCCTGGGTTGGATGATTATACTGCCAATGTTACTGCATTAACTGCAGGTCCGGCTATAGGTGGAGCAGCTCCTGTTAGAGCATTGGATGGAGAAATAGTTGAGAGACAGCTAGGCGGAATGCTTACTGAACTTCAGGTAATGTCCAAAAGCCTTAGTTCTTTAAAAGCACTTCAGGAAGTAGATTTTTCTAAAACTCAGGAGCATATTAAAGGAATGGGTAATTTTTATGAGAAAATGAATGAAGCTATCGCAAGTATGGCGGATTCAATTGAAGATACTAAACATTATAAAGAGCAGGTTATGGCTTTAAATACTAACCTTGGGGCATTGAATGCAGTTTATAGCAACGTACTTTCTGCAATGAATAGTGGTAACAGGCAAGCTTAAGTGATAATTTTCACAGTAAATAAAATTTAATAAATTATCATCAAAAAAAATAAATAATGTCAATACCTAAGGAACCGAGGCAACTAATGATCAACATCATGTACATAGTACTGACTGCGATGTTGGCGTTGAACGTTTCGGCAGAAATTTTCAATGCATTTAAAGTGGTAAATGCAGGTTTGGAAAAATCTAATGCTTCATTGGACCTTACCAATGGCCAGTTACCGGCTCAAATCCTTGAATTCTCAAAAAAGAAAGCTGGATTTGCGAAATATGCCGAAAGGACTGCACCTGCTAAAGCTGCAACCGATGAATATACTCAGTATATCGATGGTTTGATCAAACAAATGGTAGATGCAACCGGAGGTTATGTTCAGGAGGAAAATTCCCTTAATGCCGGTGAAATGAGACTCAAGGGTTATAAAGATAAAGATGTGACCACGAGGATCCTGGTAAATGAAAAGAAAGGTGGTGAAATAGTTAAAAAACTTGATGTTTTGAAGACTAAACTTACTTCTCTATTCGATGAGGAAGATAAAGCTAAAAATATTCCAAATTTGGCCCTTGATGTGGATGCTGCTTGGAAAACCAGCAAAACACACAAAACATGGGAGGCTTATAATTTCGCACATATGCCCCTTGCTGCGGTTTTACCGATCTTAAACAAACTGAAGAATGATGCTAAATCTTCTGAAGCAACAGTTTTGAACTATTTAATGAACAAAATTGGTGCAACTACTGAGATCGTTTTTGATAAGTTTCAGGTAGTTTCTGCTTCTAAGAAAAGTTATGTGGTACTTGGCGAAAAATTTGAAACGGATATCTTCCTTTCATCTTCTTCCAGCAATATCAAAGGTGCAAGCGTTTCAGTAAATGGAGCAACTGTTCCGAATGTGGATGGTGTAGCAAAATATACAGCAGCTGCATCTTCACCGGGTATTAAAAAATATACAGCCAAGGTAACACTGTTTAATCCGGTTACAAATAAACCTGAAACCTGGTCCAGCGATTTCGAATATGAAGTAGGACAAAGGTCTGCTACTGTATCTGCTGACAAGATGAACGTCTTCTATGTAGGTGTTGACAATCCTATCACTGTAGCTGCTGCGGGCGTTTCTTCCAATGACCTTAAGGTTAATGTTAGCAACGGAACTGCAAGAAATACCGGCAAGGGCCAATATGCGATCAGGGTATCTAATCCTGGTGGAACATGTACAGTAACTTTATCGGGAGGTGGATTGACAGCAAGTTCATTCCCTTTTAGGATAAAAAGAATACCTAGCCCTGTAGCTTTTGTTGCAGGACAACAAGGTGGAGCAATAGGTAACGGAACATTTGGTGCCCAAAGAGGTATTGAACCAAGATTAGAAGGTTTTGAGTTCGATGCTAAATGTGCAATACAAGGATTTGTATTGAAATATGTAGCGCGAAGACAGGATCCAATAGTTGTAACCAATCCGGGCGGTACTTTCGGTGGCCAGGCAAAAGACCTGATCTCAAAAGCAAAACCGGGTGACCTCTTCATTTTCGATAACGTTAAAGCTAAATGTCCCGGCGATAATGCAGGAAGAAATATTAACTCATTATCTTTTAATATAAGATAAGTCATTTTTTTAAATATCATATTTACTATGAAATCATTATTCAGTTTTTTATTTTTAGTTTCCTTATTTAGTATTTGCAGTATTTCCGCGGATGCTCAAACTAAAAAAACTAAAAAAACCCAGGATAGCGAGTACGTGCCTGATGATTATGTTCCACCATCCGATGATTACGTTCCGGATGATTATGTAGTCCCTGAAGCTGATCCTAAGGCTAAGAAAAAGACAACTGTCAAATCAACTACTAACAATGCTACGACTACGCCTTCTACAACAAAAAGTACAGGTCCCGGTCCCAAGGTTATTGTTGCTGCAGCAGATACAGTTCGCAAACCTGACGCTGATGCACCGTTGGATGATATCATTCAAAGGGACCTAATTAAGGAAAAATTGTTATTGGCCTATGAACCTTTG
>JAYUWT010000260.1:0-4430 GCA_043753405.1 Saprospiraceae bacterium
CCATCAATCATAAAGATGGAATAGTCGTCACAAAGGCCGAAGATGAAAGTACATAAAATTAAATTGACTATGTGGATCTGAATGCCACAGAGATAAGCTATGCCCAGGATCCAAACCCAACTTATAGCCATTGGTGTAAAGGACAGGAGTGCAAGCTCTAACCTGCCATATACCAGAAATAATAGAAGAAATACAACGAGTGCAGACAATAACAAGATATTGTTAAAGTCTGATTGCAATAAACCGGCAGTTTGATTTGCAAAATGCTGCCTGTTGAATAACTGGTACGGCGCATCTTCCTTTTGTTTTTCCAAATCGAAATCACCTATTACAGGAGCAGTGATAGTAATGTCCCGATTATCATCACTTTTAATAAAACGATTGAGGATAGATTTTTTAAATTCTCCGGTCAACCTCTCGGGAACGGCTGAAGAGTCTAATTTTTTAGTTTTATTTAAAAATGATATCAAATCACGGGATGTAGCTTTATCGGGATATTCTACTATATTGGCTTTGATACCCGAGATCATAGAATCTGTCCAAAACTGATGCCATGAGTCACTATTTTCATATTGTGCAGTCGATGCCGGCTGTATCGAAGTAATATCAGGAATTAATGCTTTAGGATCTTCGATCAATAATTCTTCACGTGCCTGACCATATACGATGAGGGCAGAATCCAAATTATCTGCTTTTACCTGCAGTGAGGTTCGGGACAAATCAAAACCAAGATCCTCGTCTATAATATCAAAACCAGCCTGAGCATCGGCAGGAATATAATTGAGTTTAGAGAGGTCTCCTTGAAATTTTATCTTTGATGAAGGATTGATCATCACGATGGTCCCTAACAATATAAATCCGATAATCCATTTATTTTTATGGAAATCGTAGCTGGTCATTTTCTCAAACCATTTGATCGCTACTTCCCTTTCGCGTGTTTTTTCACCATGCAGCCATTGAGGCAGGATGATGAGGGTGGTCAATACTCCAACTGCTAAACTAATGACCGCCAGATAACTAAACTGTTGAAGTAATAGACTATCAGAAAGTACTAACAAAGAAAACGCAGCAATTGTAGTAATGTTACCGATCAACAGTGGGGAAGAAATTTCGTTAATGGCCTCCTCTATCGAGTTGTGATGTATGCGTGCATTGATCAGATGGATAGAATAATTAATACCCATAGCGAGTATAATAGTGGCAGAAGACATCGCCATTGCCACTATCGGCACCCCTAAATAACCAAAGGTGGCCAATGCTATAGAATAACCAACTATCGAAGGTACTAGTGCAATGACCGAAAGACGTTTACGCCGGTAAAAATAGTATAATAGACCCATTGTCAGAAAAATGGATATAATTCCGGTTATATTTCCATCCAAAAAAGATCGATCCTTGTTGATCTCAGAAGCAATAGGTGCCCCGATAAAATAAGTCTTAACAGGAGCAAACAACTGTTGCCCTTCAAATCTCATGGCATTGAGTGTATCGATCAATGCAGCATATTTGGGATCCTCGTTGTCTTCATAAATCGCTGTAATATCAAAAAGTAAATTTCTTTCATCCGTGGAGACTTGAAATCCATTTGCTTGGATCAAACTTGGAACGGTCCTGAATGATTTTAATTTTTCAAGGACTTTAGGAGCAAGATGCAATGGATCCAGTCGATTGAAGTATTTTAGTGCAAGGCCTGTAAAACTACTATTCATTCTTGAATTGCCATCCAGGATCTCTGTTAATTTAGTAGAATTCAGTTTTAACTTTATTGAATCGAGATCCCCTCTGTTTAAAAGCAATGGCAAATTATAGAATACACTGTCATAAAGAACTCTTTGGAGACTATCGGTCATTCTGATCCTCGTATCCTTAATATTGCCTGATAGATATTTGGAATTACGTAGCCTGTTTTCCCACCATTCAGCATTTTCTAATAGCAACTGAAGTGAAGTATCAGCGTGTTCTTCAACATGCAACAGGACCAACATATTATTATTGGATCGTAAATTGGATACTTGTGCTTGATAATTTTTCGATGCAGTATGTTGTGGAAATATTGAAAAAATATCATTATTCCATTTAAGTTTTGACATACCAAATACGGCGTATACCAGCACTCCACATAGCAGAATATAAAAAAGGACAGGATACTTTCTGAAACTATTAAATATAAATATAAATGGTCGACCCATAATCTAAATTACTTGTTTTGTAGAAGTTCCAGCAAGACACTTGTAGAGTATTAAACTTATATAGAAGGCCAAAATGCCTGCAAATATCGAAAGTAAAACTGCTCCAACCAAATACTGTACAAAGTTATTTGCCAGCGACCCGATGGTAAGGTCTAAATTTGAAAGATTCAAAATCCTTGGATTTGGTACGAAACGCCCACCCAATACGTAACTAAAATATAAAATAAAAGGGATCATTGGAGGAATACTTATGTGGGCTGCAATGGTAAACAATCCCTTATTTAGTTTTAAAATATGACACAAACTCAATCCAATAATTAATTGATAGCCCCAAACCGGAAAAATTCCCATAAATACCCCAAAACCGATAGCTCCTGCTCTTTTCATTAAACTTTCTTTCGGATCATGTAATGCTAATCCAAGGCTCTTCCAAAAACCAACACTCAATATTTTTCTGATCCATCTGTGTGGAATGTAATAAAAAAAAGCCTGTAAAAAAAGGATGGTATTTAAAATACTAATACGTGAAAAGTCCTGAAATGGTCTGAAATGACTCACCCTGATGTGGCTCGGAGGATAATAAACCCTTACCGGTAAAGGTAAAATAGGAATATTTTTCCAAGCTGCTTTCACAAGGATCTCTACTTCAAATTCAAACTTCCATGTGATCAACCTGAGATCCCTGATCAACCGCAAAGGATATATTCTGTAACCTGATTGTGTGTCAGGAAGTTCAATCCCGGTATCAAACTTAAACCAAAAGTTAGAAAATTTATTGCCAAATGAACTCTTACCGGGTATTCCTTCCCTTTCCATATTACGTGAACCAATTATTATGGAATCAGGATGAGATCTTTGAAAGCTGACCAAAAATGGAATGTCATCAGGTAGATGTTGTCCGTCTGAATCAATGGTTAAAACATAATTATAACCTTTTTCAATAGCTGATTGAAATCCTGCTTTGATCGCGTTGCCTTTTCCCCGGTTGGTGTCAAAATTTACAACATGGAGGTAATCATAATCCTTTAAGATTTCAATAGTATGATCTGTAGAGCCATCATTGATAATAATGATCTGGTCAGAATATTTCATACAACCATCCAATACAGCTTTCAGGGTGTTTGCATTATTGAAGGTCGGAATAAGAATACAAATCCTGCTTTCCAACATTAAGGACCTGGTGAGTTCTTCCAAAGTGGCCATGTTAAACTATTGAATTTTCTTTCAGGATCAAAGATGCTTTAGTAAAAATCATGTCATCCATTCTTAACACTGCTTTAACATCCCTCATATCATCCTCTTCGTAGATAGTGAGTTCCAACAAAAGAGTTGGATAGATGCGGGGATCAATAAAATTGAGAAATTTACATTGAGTTACTTTAGAAAGTCGCAAAGATATGCCTGCAACCAATGAAGAACAGGAAACTATTAGTTTTATGATCAACACTCCGGGAACGATGGGTTGATTTGGAAAGTGTCCTGCGAAAACCTCATGCTGTGGATCGATTGAAATTCGAAATAACCGTTTATCTTCATTCCCCTCCACAATCGGGTCGATTTTAAAAAAAGAATTAAGATCTGCCATTTCAATAAAAATTAAGAATAATCAGATGGAACAAAGGTTTCAACTAATTATACAAATATATGTTTAAACCAATAAAATAATTTTAGATGAAGTACTTGTTGATTTTGTTAGCTTCTTTCAATTCATCTTGTAATGGCAAAGATAGCAAGCCTGAACAACTGCAGGCAAAAACTGCACAAATAGTGCAATATACTGATCCGGCTAACGCAGAGACCATAGTTTTAGGTGGTGGATGTTTCTGGTGTCTGGAAGCTGTTTATCTTGATCTAAACGGTATTACCAAAGTAGAATCAGGATATTCTAACGGTCATGTGAATAACCCTACTTATAAACAAATATGCAGTGGTCTTACCGGCCATGCTGAAGTAGTTAAATTAACTTTTGATAAAACTATCGTCACTTTGGAAGAGATCCTTGAGGTGTTCTGGACCATTCATGACCCAACGACACTAAACAGGCAGGGCAATGATTCAGGGCCTCAATACAGAAGTGGTATCTATTACCTTAATGAAACTCAAAAAGCGATAGCTCAAAAATCAATCAATGAGGTTGCCAAAGACATCTGGGGCGATGTCATTACCACAGAAGTATTACCTCTGAATAAATATTCTGTTGCTGAGGATTATCACCAGAATTATTACAATCAGAACAGAAAT
>JAYUWT010000261.1:0-4427 GCA_043753405.1 Saprospiraceae bacterium
GAAAAACTCTTCAAACAGAAAATCGCAGGGAGCTGTTCAAATGTCTTTGGGGTATTCTAAAAAAACAAACATTGTTTCCTATTTCAGATCAATGGTGTAGAAGATCATATTCATATTCTTACTTCTTTACACCCATCAATTTCACTTTCATCACTAGTGAAAGACCTAAAACTTGGAAGTTCCAGCTTTATATCTGAGAAAGAATTATTTGAAAATTTTAACGGATGGCAAGACGGATATGCAGCTTTTACTTACTCAATTAAAGAAAAGGAACGATTGATTAATTATATTAAAAATCAGGAAACTCATCATTTAAAGAAAACTTTCAGAGAGGAATTGATTGAACTCCTAAAAGAACACGGAATTGAATTTGATGAAAAATATTTGAATTAAAAACCTGGGTCATTATAAGCGGAAGCAAAAATAGTTCAACCCCTTTAAGGTTGTACCAGGATTGCTATAGCCCCGGGTTGCACCCGAGGTTACTGTTGTTCAAGCCCTTCAGGCTTAGTTTCTTTAGAACGTTATTTTAGCCCCCACACCATTCTCGTGAGCCCCGAGGATCATAGAGGTCTTGTCTGTTCCGTTACAATATTTTTTTGATTTGACAGCACCTATGATCAGCAAAGGAATACCGGCAGTAGCCGTCATTCCACCACCCAATGCAGTAAATATGCCAGCTATAACTTTTCCATTTACATCATGTTCCTTAATATTCTCTTCATCTTCAATTGCACCGATTATTATTAAAGCTACACCCCCTGCAAAAGCGGTTGAACCCGCAATCGTCATGACTATTCCTGCAGTCTTCATTTTCTTGTAGGTATTGCATTTATCATTCTCATGAGCTAAATTGTAACCATTCAACAAAAGATCTGTAGCTGCTGCTTTTTCAGTAAATTCCAGATTGACAGACGAGGAAAATGTCTTATATTTAGAATTAACCGCCATCTCATTTTGAGCAAAAGAGAAAACCGGTAACATAATAAAAGTAAAAAATAAGATTTGTGTTAGACTTTTCATGTGTGAAATTTTATTTTATTTATTATATGAAAATTAGCAATTACTATCATTTTGTAAAAACTAATCCTATAACATCGTTCAGGGAAAATACATTCCTAAACTTTTCCATTTTTTATTTCATCCACGACCTCGGGGTTCATTAAGGTAGATGTATCACCAAAATTTAAGAAATCATTTTCAGCAATTTTTCTGAGTATGCGCCTCATGATCTTACCTGACCGGGTTTTTGGTAGACCGGATACAAACTGGATCTTTTCCAGTTTAGCAATTGCTCCTATTTGTTCGGTGATGATATGGTTGATCTCCTTTCTTTGGGTTTCGTGGTCTTTAGATAGCCCTTCTTCTTTCAGGATCACAAAGCCATACAAAGCATTTCCTTTGATTTCATGCGGAAAACCTACAATGGCACTTTCAGCTACATCCGGATGGTCATTGACTGCATCTTCTATTGGTGCCGTTCCCAGATTGTGGCCGGATACTATGATGATATCGTCCACCCTCCCCGTGATGCGGTAATAACCCACTTCATCCCTCAATGCACCGTCTCCGGTAAAATACATGCCCGGAAAAGCAGTGAAGTATGTTTCTTTGTAACGCTGATGATCACCCCATATCGTCCGTGCAATAGAAGGCCAGGGATATTTAATGACGAGAGAACCGCTTTTTTGGTTGCCATTTGTTTCATTAAGATGCTCATCCATTAGTGCAAGCTGAATGCCGGGCAATGGAAGTGTGGCAAAAGAAGGTTTGGTAGGTGTAATTCCTGCAAGCGGCGAGATCAGGATACCTCCGGTCTCTGTTTGAAACCAGGTATCGACAAGCGAACATTGTTTATGTCCTACATTTTCATTGTACCAATGCCACGCTTCTTCATTAATAGGTTCCCCAACAGAACCGATAACTTTCAATGTTGACAGATCATGTTGTTGTACAAATTCTACATTTTCCCTTGCCAGTGACCTGATGGCAGTAGGAGCAGTGTAAAACTGGGTTACCTTATGTTTTTCTATTATTTCCCAGAATCGTCCGTAATCCGGAAATGA
This sequence comes from Saprospiraceae bacterium, assembly GCA_043753405.1. Taxonomy (GTDB): domain Bacteria; phylum Bacteroidota; class Bacteroidia; order Chitinophagales; family Saprospiraceae; genus Parvibacillus. The sequence goes on from JAYUWT010000261.1 coordinate 2,067, forward strand.
AGGTATTCCTTCAAATATAATTGAAGTAGCACCATTGAGCAAAGGACCATAGAGGATGTAGGAATGACCCGTGATCCATCCCATATCTGCTGTACACCAAAATACATCTTCCTCCTGATAATTAAATACGTTTTTAAAAGAATAAGCAGCATACACCATATATCCGGCTGTCGTATGCAACATACCTTTGGGTTTGCCTGTCGATCCTGAAGTATAAAGAATGAACAAGGGATCTTCTGCATCCATCACTGCAGCCTCATTATTCTCCCCTGCCTTATCCATTAAGGGTTGTAGCCAAAAGTCACGATCATCCATCATTTTTATCTTTGAATTGATCCTTTTGACAACCAGCACTGTTTTAACCCCCGGGCATTTATACAGTGCTTCATCGACAATACCTTTCAGATCAATAGTCTTGGCTCCGCGATAACTGCCGTCGGCAGTGATGATCATCTTGCAATCACTATCGTTGATCCGGGTAGAAATTGCTGTTGATGAAAAACCTGCGAACACAACAGAGTGCACTGCACCAATTCGTGCGCATGCTAAAATAGATACAGCCAATTCCGGGATCATAGGTAGATAAATGCAGACGCGATCACCTTTATATATACCTTGTGTTAAAAGCACATTGGCCATTTTACAAACCCTGTTATGTAATTCCCTATATGTGATGTGAATTGAAGCTTCCTTCGGATCATTTGGTTCGAATAGGATGGCGGTTTTTTCGCCGCGAATATCGAGATGCCTGTCGAGACAATTGTGAGTGATGTTTAGTTTAGCATTTTGAAACCATCTAAATTCAGCTTCCTCCATATTAAAGTCGATCACATTGTCCCATTTGTTGTACCAGTCAAAATGCTCTTCTGCTATTTTTCCCCAAAACTTAGATGGGTCTTTTATAGATTTTTTGTATTGTTTGAAGTAATGTGCAAGACTTTTAATTTTATAGCTACCCATTGTAATTGTAATTATTAATTTCAGGAAATTAAGAAATTATAAACTTGCATCCTCGGATTTTGATAATAGCTGGATTATATCTCAATAATTCTTGATGTTTTATTCTTGTATACCAAGCAAAAATTTGTACTAAATATACTCCAGGGACTTAGTTCAGTAAAAATTGCTTTAGTGTCACAATGCTTTAATTGAATGTTGATATCATCAGGTGCAAATAATGTTAACTTATCAAATATTATTAAATCAGCCTGTTGAAACAACAAAATCAAAATTATAAATTATTTATTGATATTTGTATTCAATATAAACAAGAGTATTATGAATTACAAATTTTTATTTATCGCTATAATGATTCCTTTTTATATGCAGGCACAATATACATATCCGGTTTCAAAAAAAGTGGATCAAACTGATGAATATCACGGTACTAAAGTATCAGATCCATTCAGATGGCTGGAAGATGATCATGCATCTGATACCAAAGAATGGGTAACTGAACAGAATAAAACTACTGAAGCCTATTTTGAAGGCATAACTTATCTCAAAGATTTAACTGAAAGGTTAAACGCTTTATACAATTATCCTAAATATTCTTCACCTTTCAGAAAAGGTGATTATTATTACTATTATTACAATACAGGTTTACAAAATCAATCCGTCCTGTTCAGGACCAAAGGACTCAAAGGCAAACCTGAAAAAGTCATCGACCCAAATACACTAACGGCTGACGGAACAACCAAGTTGAGCGGATTTTCATTGTCCAAAGATGGCAAATATGCTGCTGTCTATCTTTCCAAAGGAGGATCGGACTGGAATGAAGGGAAGATCATGAATATGAAAACATTGAAATACCTGAAAGATACACTGAGCTGGATCAAAGTATCCGGTGCTTCCTGGCAGGGTGATGGTTTTTATTACAGTCGATATCCGGAGCCAGCAGGAAGTGCACTTGCAGCTAAAAACGAAGACCACAGGGTCTATTATCACAAAATAGGCCAGGAACAAAAAGATGATAAATTGATCTTTAAAGATAAAACAAGCCTCCAAAGTTTCAACTTCGCCATGACCAGTGATGATGAGAAATACATCATTTTATCAAGGTCTGATCGGGGCAAAGGACTCGATGGCAATTCAATAGCTTATATGAAAGCCGGAGGTACAAAATTTGAGGCCATCATCAATGAAATCACAGATACTGATTACTCCATTGTGGATAATTATGGGGATGAATTTGTAATCTTGACCAATGATAAGGCTCCCAATAAAAAATTGGTTGCCTATAATACTCTTTCCAATAAATGGCGAACCATTATACCTGAGACTAAAGATCCGTTGCAATTTGTTTCTTCTGCCGGGGGAAAATTATTCGTATCATATCTGAAAGACATCACTTCCCGGGTT
>JAYUWT010000262.1:0-11999 GCA_043753405.1 Saprospiraceae bacterium
ATTTGATTCCTTCTATTCCCATGACATTCGCTATTTCATGGGGATCACTAACAGTCGCAACCGTGCCGTGAATGACAGCCAATCTTGCGAATTCACTGGGTATAAGAAGGGAACTTTCGATATGGACATGGGCATCTATGAATCCGGGCATAATATAACCACCTACTATTTCATCGATAGCTTCTATATGCACCAACTTCCCTCTATCTATAGTGATTTCACCGGGAAATATTTTTCTTCCTTCTATGTCAACTATATTCCCTTTTATTATCATTTCAAAAGCATTTATAGATTTTTTATAAATGTAAATTTTCTTAATGTTATTATTTTGAAATCAGAAAAAATACACTAATCAAGTAATATAAAGAAAATTTAATATTGTAAACATCAATGGATTATAATTCAACATTAAATCAATTTTTTTTAATTGTAACCACATTATTATTTAAAAATTTTTGACTTTTAAATAATTATATAATTATAATAATAATTTATGACTAATATTTTAATGCCATTTTAATTTATCTTATTAAATAGTGTAAATAATGTTATCTTTGAATTTGCATCACTATTTAACTTTTAGAAATGAAACTTTTTACTTTTATCTTTCTGCTGGTTATTCTATCTACACCCCTAATATCGCAGCAGATTTCCAATCAACTTTTAAGTTCTGCAGGTCAGGTTTCCCAAAATAAAAATATCCTCCTGGAATGGTCATTGGGTGAACTGGCCACTACCTCCATCTACACTACATCTAATTTGTATACGCAGGGTTTTCACCAACCGGTCCTGTTAAAAAGATCTTTCGATGATAAGGTCTCTTCATCAAATGTAGAAAAAATTGAGATTTGGCCCAACCCTTCTCAAAATTACTTTAGTGTTGAAATCACCAATTCCGAAGATCTGGATTTGACTTTTGCTTTATTTGACATCAATGGTGAGCGAGTAAAAAACATTGATATTACAGGTAAGGAAACACGATTTATAGTTAACATCGAAAAATTAATACCGGGGTTTTATTATCTCAAAATTTATAACTCAAAAGACATTCTTATTGATCATCAAAAAGTGATCAAATCAAATTAAATTTTTTCCATCTTATCATAAAATTCCTTTCAATGAAACATCTATTTATTTTTTTGATGCTCCTCTTCTGTATAGGAGAAACATATTCACAGGCAGTACCAAAGGGTATGAATTATCAGGCAGTAGCAAGAGATCTTAAAGGCAATGTCATGGCAAATCAGGATATCGATCTTAAGATCGAATTGACAAGTCTCCAATCAGGACGCGAGGTTATTTATTATTCTGAAATTCACAAAGTCACGACCAATCAGTTGGGATTATTTACACTCATCATTGGGGAAGGCAAATCCTCAACTGCAAATTATGAGACTATCCCATGGTCGACAGAAGACATTTTTATGAATGTTGCCATCAATGATAAATCAACTGATGCATTCACTACGATAAGCAGCAGTAAATTGCTCGCTGTACCTTACGCATATTATGCTATTACAGCTTCTCAATTGTTAGGTGATGAAAGCCTGGATGAGCGTTCAGCAAAAGAAGAATATTGGATGCTTGCCGGCAATCAGACAGCAGGCAAACCAAAACCTAAGTTCGGAACAAGGGATTGTGCTGATATTATGGTAATAACTAATAATATAGAAAGGATGCGGGTATTTTGTGATGGCAATATCAGCATGGAAAAAAGTTTGTTAATTAAAGAGAATCTGGAAGTGGAGGGTAGTGTTGAGCTGAACACTAATTGGAAAGAACTATCTTTTCCACCAATATATCAGACTATCAACCATGGTCCTTTCACAGTGGCCAACAGAAGCCCAACATATTTTACCGGAACACTTACAGTAGATCAGGCAACCTGGTTGAAACACAGGTTGAGGGTTGACAAGAGTACTAATCTTAATGATTCTCTAAGTGTTAATAATCAGGCTCCAACTTATTTGTCAGGTAAATTGACTGTGGATCTTAATACGTGGTTGAAAAGTAAATTAAGAGTTGACAAAAGTACAAACCTCAATGATTCATTGAGTGTCAATAACGGAGCACCTACATACTTATCTGGAAAACTCACTGTTGATCTGGCAACGTGGTTAAAAAATACCTTACGAGTAGATGGAATCACCGATTTGAATGCTGCATTGAATGTCAATAATATGGCACCTTCTTATATGAGTGGAACCCTTACTGTTGACAAGAATACCTGGTTGAAAAGTAAATTGAGAGTAGACCAAAGCACCAGGTTAAATGATTCGTTGACAGTAAACAATATGAGTCCTACTTTATTAACTGGTACATTGCAAGTGGATAAAAAAGGAACTTTTAAAGATCAGGTTTTATTGGACAATCCAACATTCCAATCTACAAGTGTTACCACAGGAGCACTTGTGGTCAATGGCGGTGTAGGTATAGGTAAAAATCTTTGGATTGGTGGAGAGTTTCACACACTTGGACCGGTAAAACTGGAATCATCACTTGATGTAAATGGACCTGCAAACTTTTTTGGTACATTAACAGGACATAAATTTACCGATTTGAAAGCCAGATTGAGAGTGGGAGGGGCCACCAAGCTGGATTCAATTTTGACGGTTGATGGTGCTACAGATCTCAACAGTACACTGAATGTAGATGGAACTACTACCACAAAAGCAATTAATGCGAATGGCCAGGTGAAAATTGTGGCAGCCTTAGGTACAAATGAAAATGATTATAATGCTCATCCTCTAATTATTGAAGGAAGTGGACAAGGGGTTGCAATTAAATTAAACGCAGGTACTCCTGACAATAGTAGTAACTTTGTAACATTTTACAACTCCGGTGGAGGTGCAGTTGGTGCTATTCAGGGAGAGACCGCAGCTGAAGTTGCGAGTGATCCTCAGTATATTTTCGACCTGGCAATTTTAATTGCAACAGAAATTACTGCCGGTATCAATATGGTCCTTGCTTTGATACCTATAGTAGTTGCCGGTCTTGGAGCTTCAGTGGGACCTTGCGGAGCTTGTATAGGAATGGCAGCTGCGGACTTGATCCTTGCTACTGCCAATTTAGTGGCGTTCAATATATTTGCTTTCGAAAACCTTGGAGTTAGTTATTCATCCGGATCTGCAGATTATGCTGAATGGTTGGAACGTATTAATCCTGCTGAGTTGATTGTTGCAGGCGAAATTGTAGGAGTTTTTGGTGGTAAGATCTCAAAATATACTGCCAATGCACAACATCTGATGGTTATTTCTACTAAACCTGCGATTTTGGGTAATGTACCTAAAAGCGGAACTGAACCACTTCATGAAAAAGTTGCTTTTATGGGTCAGATCCCTGTTAAAGTAAAAGGATTAGTAATATCCGGTGATTATATTCTTCCATCGGGTTTAAACGATGGTCATGGTATCGCTGTATCTCCTGATAAAATTACTCCTGCCCAATACAAGAATATTGTTGGTGTGGCCTGGTCCGGTTCTTTAAATACGCATAGTGTTTCATTAATCAACATGGCAATAGGATTAAATTCCAATGACATGGCAAGATTAGCAGAACAACAGGAAAAAAGAATTAACGAAATTGAAGATAAATTCAAAGCTTTTGATTCACGTTTACTTGCGCTAGAAAATGGTACGGATGTAAAACAAGTTCCGAACGGAAACGAAGTTACGAACGAAAAGCCGGCTGTTCAACAGGAAGTTTCACGTGAAGCATTAGCTTATGTCAACATGCCATCTGAATTAAGTGATGAAGTAATGGTAGAAGCAATGCAATATCTTCAGACTCAATATGCAGCGCGTGGAGTTGATATCAAAAAGCACGTAGGATTGAATAAACTGTTCAACGACCCTACTTACAGAGCTGAAATTTTAAAGAAAACCCAGGATAATTATAAAGTTTCATACGAATCTATAATGGCACCTGGTAAAAGATAATTTGATAGTATAGTAAATCGCAGTAAAAAGACCGGCCATCAAAATGCCGGTCTTTTTTTATGAACCTTATTTGAGAGAATTGATATAATGATTTACTCAAAATAATTACCTTTAAATAAATATAATTTAGATGGCAAAATTTTTAGGTCTCCGGACTACGATCTATAAAGTCACCGATATCGAAGTAGCTAAAAACTGGTATGCAGAAGTATTTGAGACCATTCCCTATTTTGATCAATCATTTTATGTTGGGTTTAATATAGGCGGCTATGAACTTGGATTGCAACCTGTCAAATCAAAGTCGGAAACACAAGCCGATAATGTAGTAACATATTGGGGTGTTGAAGATATCCACGAAGTTTATAATTGGATGATCAATAGTGGCGCAGAACCTTATGAAAAACCGGAAAATGTAGGCGGTGACATAGAAGTTGCCACAGTTACAGATCCCTGGGGCAATGTAATAGGCATCATACATAATCCCACATTTCAAATTGTAAAAAATGATTAAAGCTATTATTACCGGTAGTACTGGAATGGTTGGAGAAGGAGTGTTATATGAATGTCTACACTCGGATAAAGTGGAATCAGTACTTGTGGTCAATCGAAAACCTTGCGGGTATTCTCATCCTAAACTGAAAGAGATTATCCACAAAGATTTTATGGATATTACTACAATAGCCGGAGAACTGAAAGGATATAATGCATGTTATTTCTGTCTTGGGGTCACTTCTATCGGTAAAAAAGAAGAGGAATTTACAAAATATACACAAACCCTGACCTTGCATTTCTGTACCATTGTAGCAGAGCAGAATCCCGGCATTACGATATGTTATATATCAGGTGCAGGGACGGATAGTTCAGAGAATGGAAGAACAATGTGGGCCAGAGTCAAAGGGCGTACCGAAAATGCAATAATCTCATTAAAAGGAGTGAAAGGTTTTGCTTTTCGTCCGGGTTTTATTAAACCGATTAAAGGGTTGAAATATACACTGCCTTTATATAAATATGTAAAGTGGTTATATCCTGTTGGTCGATTGATTTATCCTAATGGCTTTTGTTCCCTTTCAGAAATAGGAAGGGCTATGATCAACGTTGCTTTTCGAGGAAGGCAGAATCCGATTGTCGAAGGAAAAGATATTATTGCGGAAGCAAAAGAATTGTAATGCTATATTATTAAACATTTAATTAAGAGATTTATACTTCCATTGTAAACTTTTAATTATCTCATGAGTTATAAAATGCAAACGAAAAGAAAATGAAATTTACTAGAAAAGGAAGTGCAAACTGGAAAGGAACCGGCAAAGAAGGAATAGGTAATGTAAGTACTCAATCAAAAGTTTTGGATGAGGTTAAGTATAGTTATAAAGATAGATTTGAAGATGGACCGGGCACCAATCCGGAAGAATTAGTGGGAGCTGCGCATGCATCTTGTTTTAGTATGAAATTGAGCTTTGTATTGAATGAAGCAGGATTTACGCCTGACAATATCGATACCACGGCTGCTATTACATTTGAAGATGGTAAAATTACCAAATCTCATTTGACCGTCAGTGCGACAGTCCCGGATATCACTGAAGATCAGTTTCAAAAAGCCGCAGCATTTGCCAAAACTAATTGTCCTATATCCCTCTCGTTGAATGCAGAAATTACGATCGATGCAAAATTAACCGGTCCGGATACAAATTAATATGAATAGATTAAACAAGGAAATAGGCTGGTTAAGACTTATAGCATTGTTGGAAGGTATTTCTTTTTTATTGATATTATTCATTACTATGCCGCTTAAATATGTTTGGGATATGCCTACACCCAATAAATTTATAGGATACAGTCATGGTTTTTTATTCATATTATATATAATTACTGTATTATATATGTCACGAAGACTTAAATGGAATTTCAGAACATCTTTTCTAGCCCTCGCAGTATCAGTAATTCCTTTCGGTACATTCTGGGCTGATAAAAACATATTCCGGCTAAATAAAAGTACACAATAGTACAAGTTATAATAAGTCATTATATATTTGTACCTTTGTACCAATATTTAAATTTCACCTTATTTTAATAATATTACCCAACCACCTAATCTATATACAAGCACATATATATTTAGTTAATCAAAGTGCTAAATAATCATTAAACAACACAGATTTGTTATTTACAGAATTAAATTTAATCGAGCCGATATTACATGCGCTCGAATCAGAAGGTTATACAACCCCCACACCTATACAACAGAAAGCTATTCCACCGGTTTTAGCCGGACAGGATCTGTTGGGATGCGCTCAAACAGGCACAGGTAAAACTGCTGCGTTTGCTATTCCTATATTGCAATTACTTTCATCCAGAAAACCTGAACTTTCACCTAGTGGTAAAAAACCAATAAGAGCATTAATACTGACTCCTACCAGAGAATTAGCAATTCAGATACAGGAAAGTTTTGAGGCTTATGGAACAAACCTAAGGCTTTATAACGCTGTTGTATTCGGAGGTGTCAATCAAAACCCACAGGTGGAAAAATTACGCCGCGGCATTGATATTTTAGTTGCCACTCCGGGCAGACTTCTTGACCTTATGGAGCAAGGATTTGTTCATTTGAATAAGATCGAATTTTTTGTTTTAGATGAAGCAGACAGAATGTTGGATATGGGATTTGTACATGATGTCAAAAGGATCATTGCTAAATTACCTGTTAAGAGACAAACATTGTTTTTCTCAGCAACTATGCCAAATGAAATTCAATCCCTGGCTAACAGTATTTTGTCCAATCCTGTCAAAGTATCGGTTAGCCCCATTTCATCTACTGCAGATACCGTGGTTCAAGCTATATATTTTGTTAAAAAAGATAACAAAAGATTGCTCCTTGCCGAACTTTTGAAAGATAAGAGTATCGAGACAGCATTGGTATTTACACGAACCAAACATGGTGCTGACCGTGTAGTCAAAGATCTTTTGAGATCCAATATTACTGCAGAAGCTATTCATGGAAATAAATCTCAGGTAGCAAGACAACGTGCGTTGAGTAACTTCAAAAACAGAACCACCCGGGTATTGGTCGCTACCGACATTGCTGCGCGTGGCATTGATATTGATGACCTGACCCATGTGGTTAATTATGAACTGCCTAATGTGGCAGAGACATATGTCCATCGAATAGGAAGAACAGGAAGAGCAGGTGCATCAGGAATCGCCTTGTCGTTTTGTGATGATGTGGAAGTTGCTTATTTAAGAGATATTCAAAAATTGATCAATCGTAACATCCATATTGTCGACAACCATCCTTTTCATGAAGATTATGAGTTGATTAAGCCGACACCTGCTAAAGTTAAGGACCAGCGATCAAATAATCGTGGAAGCAGTCGCCCTAACTCGTGGCGTGGATCGAAGCCTAAAAGGGCGATGTCACATTCCCGGTAAGATAATATTTGTTTAATTAACATCATAAAATATCTGTCTTAACCTTAATTTATTTGTTTTCAAGGGGTTAATACTTTATACCATTTATTTTATTGGACCAATATCATGAAGCTTATGAAAGGGTATAAAAATATATTGAATATTTTTAACCAATCATATACGAAATATGAAAGTAAGTATTATCTTTGCAGTCGCTTATGGAAAAGTCCATTAGAATTTGATTGAAACGACCGTATAGTGCTTAAATAGGCATGCATGACAATAAATTAAAGGGTTTCATTTTGTGTGTATTTTTAGAAATACAGGTGATTTGAACTTCAATGCCAGTGTAGCTCAGTTGGCCAGAGCAGCTGATTTGTAATCAGCTGGTCGGGGGTTCGAATCCCTCCACTGGCTCTAATAGTTTGGAGTAAGTTCTCTAAGTGAAAGGCAAATTTGATGAGGGGGTACGCCGGAGCTGGAGAGCCGGGGCAGACTGTAAATCTGTTGTTTATGACTGAGTAGGTTCGATTCCTACTACCCCCACACATTTTGTTTAAAGAGATAAAGTCTTTCAATACAAATTGAATATTTTTGAAAAGATAAATTGCGGGAGTAGCTCAGTTGGTAGAGCGACAGCCTTCCAAGCTGTAGGTCGCGGGTTCGAGCCTCGTCTCCCGCTCCATCATTCTAAGTATTTTCTTAGAACACTTGCAGGTACATTGTATTTGTGGAAAGGAATAACTCAAAGTTAAAGATACATTCCCCGCACTTACGCTGATGTAGCTCAGGGGTAGAGCACTTCCTTGGTAAGGAAGAGGTCGAGGGTTCAAATCCCTTCATCAGCTCTCATTTTTATCTTTTCTCTTCACACAGATAATGTGAAGGTTGTATTAATAAAAATTAAAGCGGAAACTTTTGTTTCATGCTTATTTTTGCGTTAGCTTATAATTGTTTAATTTAAATATATTTTAAAAAAAGTTCATTCGATGGCAAAGGAAACATTTGACAGGAGCAAGCCACACCTTAACGTTGGTACAATAGGTCACGTGGATCATGGTAAAACCACTCTTACGGCTGCTATCACTTCAGTGTTAGCTGCTGATGGATTGGCTGAAAAGAAGAGTTATGATTCAATTGATGCTGCTCCGGAGGAAAAAGAAAGAGGTATTACTATCAACACCGCTCACGTAGAGTATCAGACGCTTAGTCGTCACTATGCTCACGTTGACTGTCCGGGTCACGCCGACTATGTGAAAAACATGGTTACAGGTGCAGCTCAAATGGATGGCGCGATCCTAGTGGTTGCAGCGACTGATGGTCCAATGCCTCAAACCAGAGAACACATTCTATTGGCTCGCCAGGTTGGTGTTCCGGCGATTGTAGTTTTCATGAATAAAGTAGATATCGTAGACGATCCGGAAATGCTAGAATTAGTAGAAATGGAAGTTAGAGAGCTACTTGATCAATATGAATTTGACGGAACTAATGCTGCAGTTATTCAGGGTTCTGCCTTGAAAGCTTTGGAAGGAGATCCGCTTTATGTTCAGAGGATCAAAGACTTGATGCATGCTGTTGATACGCAAATTCCGGAACCGGCTCGTTTGATCGATCTGCCATTCCTGATGCCGGTAGAAGATGTATTTACTATCACAGGTAGAGGTACTGTAGCTACGGGTCGTATCGAAAGAGGTGTTATCAACGTAAACAATCCGGTTGAGATCATCGGTATGATGAGAGAGGATGAAAAACCACTAACATCAGTTGTTACAGGTGTAGAGATGTTCAGAAAATTACTTGACAGAGGTGAAGCCGGTGATAACGCTGGTTTGCTTTTGAGAGGTATCGATAAAACAATGATCAAAAGAGGTCAGGTGATATGTGCTCCGGGTTCAGTTAAACCACACAAGAAATTCAAGTGTGAAGTTTATGTTCTTGGAAAGGATGAAGGCGGACGTCATACTCCATTCTTTAATGGTTATCGTCCACAATTCTATTTCAGAACTACAGATGTAACAGGTGACTGTGTACTTCCTGCAGGAGTTGAAATGGTAATGCCGGGTGACAACGTAACTTTAGAAGTTACTTTGTTGAGCACCATAGCAATGGAAAAAGGTTTACGTTTTGCTATTCGCGAAGGTGGCCGTACAGTTGGTGCTGGACAGGTTACTGAAGTGATAGCTTAAGCAGATTCTTTAGAAAATTTAACGATATTAAGCACCTCATCTTGATGGGGTGCTTATTTCAATTATTCGCGGGAATAGCTCAACTGGTAGAGTGGCGGTCTCCAAAACCGTAGGTTGCGGGTTCGATCCCTGCTTCCCGTGCAAATTTATAAAAATGGATAAATTTACAGCATACATTAAAGACAGTTACGATGAGTTACTGCACAAAGTAGAATGGCCGGAAAGAAATGTATTGTTAGACAGTACAATAGCTGTGATCGTAGGCTTGCTTATTATTACAATTTTAATTTTCATTATGGATGGTGGAATTAATACCTTGATTGATTTTATCTATAAAATAAAATAATGTCTGATAGTCCGGAAATATTAATTCCTAATGATCGCAAGTGGTATTCACTGCGCGTCATAAGTGGAAAGGAAAAAAAGGCAAAAGAAGCCATTGATCTGGAATTATCCCGCTCCGGCTGGAAAGATATTGTGACACAAGTTGTCGTACCTACTGAGAAAGTTTATAAAATAGAAAAAGGTAAAAAAGTGATCAGGGAAAGAAACATCCTGGGTGGTTACATCTTAGTAGAAGCTGTCTTTAAGAAAATGACAGGAGAAATTATTCAAGCGATCAATAACATACCCAATGTCATTCATTTTCTGGGCGGACAGCAACCGATCCCAATGCAACATGCAGAAGCAAACAGGTTGCTTGGAAAAATAGATGAATCACAGGATATGGATGAAGCGATGTTGGAACCATTTATAGTAGGTGAAACTATTAAAATTATTGATGGACCTTTCAATGAATTTGTAGGAGATATTAAAGAGGTCAATGATGAAAAGAAGAAATTGAAGATCATCGTTAAAATATTTGGACGTGGCACTGAAGTTGAATTGAATTTCATGCAGGTTGAGAAAAAATAAATATTTTTTTACATCTTATAGATGTACATCATAGCAATAGCAATAACAATTAAATATTATGGCAAAAGAGGTAGAAGTAAAGATAAAATTGCAGGTAAAAGGCGGTCAGGCTAATCCGGCACCACCTGTGGGTCCTGCTTTAGGTGCAAAAGGTGTGAATATCATGGAATTTTGTAAAAGATTTAATGCAGAAACACAAGATAAAATGGGTAAAGTTTGTCCTGTGATCATAAGTGTTTACAAAGATAAATCTTTTGATTTCATCATTAAAACATCTCCTGCTGCAGTTCAACTTTTGGAGTTGAGTGGTGCAAAAAAGGGTTCTGATGAATCTAATAGAAAGAAAGTAGGATCTGTCACCTGGGATCAGGTGAGAATAGTAGCTGAAGATAAAATGGCTGACCTCAATGCTCTGACTATTGAATCTGCTATGAAGATGATTGCAGGTAGTGCCCGCTCTTTGGGTTTAACTGTTGAGGGAACTGCACCCTGGGATAATTAATATCTGATCTTAGACCGTTTGGTTAAAGATCATAATATATATTTATAAATAAGGGAGCTGTTAGGAATAGCAGCGTTATACCTAAAAACATTTTGAGATGTCAAAACTTTCTAAAAAACAAAAAGCTTCTCAAGCAAAAGTAGATCCAAATAAATTGTATCTCATTGATGAAGCAATGGCTGTTGTAAAAGATGCCAACTATGCTAAATTCGACGCTTCTGTTGATTTACATATAAAACTAGGAGTTGATCCTCGTAAAGCTGATCAGGCTATTAGAGGAACTGTATCCCTTCCACATGGTACCGGTAAAAGTAAAACCGTTGCAGTGTTTTGTACTCCGGAAAAAGAGGATGAAGCACGGGCAGCAGGTGCCGAGTATGTTGGCCTTGATGATCTGATCGAGAAGGTAGCAGCAGGATGGACCGATGTTGATGTTGTCATAGCAATGCCTAGTGTAATGGCTAAAATGGGTAAAATCGCAAGAGTTTTAGGCCCAAGAGGTTTAATGCCCAATCCTAAAACAGGTACTGTAACTGTGGATGTAGCTAATGCGGTCAATGAAGTTAAAAAAGGTAAGATCTCATTCAGGGTTGATAAGTATGGTATCATACATTCATCCATAGGGAGGGTTTCATTTAGTCCTGCTCAACTGGTTGATAATGCAAATGAGCTTTTGCATACCCTTACCAAAATGAAACCGTCTTCTGCGAAAGGTACTTATATGAAGTCAATTACTATTGCTTCTACTATGAGTCCCGGAGTGAAAATCGATACCCGATCAATTAAATAATTCTATCAAGATAAATAGATATGAATAAAGAACAAAAAACACAGGCAATCGCTGATTTAAAAGAGCAATTTGCCAATTCAACATTTTTCTATCTGACAGATGCTTCTTCTTTAAGTGTTGCTCAGATCAATAATTTCAGAAGACTTTGTTTTGAGAAAGATGTTCAGATGCAGGTTGTTAAAAATACACTTGTAAGAAAAGCAATGGAAGACGCAGATGCTTCCAAAGGTTATGAAGGTTTATTCGAATCTCTGAAAGGCCCTACAGCA
>JAYUWT010000263.1:0-4407 GCA_043753405.1 Saprospiraceae bacterium
CTTTCTTTGTTGAGATGTTTCGGTAGACGCCATGTGACGTAATTCATAAGACAATTGATCCAGGTCGATCCTGATCAAAAGTTCACGAACAGCTTCAGCACCCATTTTAGCTATAAATTTATCAGGGTGGCTGTCATCCAGGAGTTGGTTCTCTTTAGGTAATGAATCAAGGATCTCAAAATATTCTTCTTCAGCTAAAAGATCCAATCTGTTTACCCCGCTTGTTTCTTTAACACCTGCCTGAACTACTACATAGCGTTCATAATAAATGATTGATTCAAGTTTCTTGGATGAAACACCAAGTAAATAACCAATTTTGTTAGGCAAAGACCTAAAGAACCAGATATGAACAATAGGTACCACCAATTTGATGTGACCCATGCGTTCCCTTCTCACTTTCTTTTCAGTTACTTCCACTCCGCAACGATCGCAGACAATACCTTTGTAACGGATCCTCTTATATTTTCCGCAATAACATTCATAATCCTTGACCGGACCGAATATTCTTTCACAGAATAAACCATCACGTTCAGGCTTGTACGAACGATAATTGATCGTTTCAGGTTTTAAAACCTCCCCATATGACCTCTCCAAAATCTCATCAGGACTAGCTAATCGAATAGTAATCGATGAAAAACTTTGCTTAGGTGTTGAATTCTTTTTCTTCAATGACATATTATAATAAAGTTAATGGGTTCAAATAATTATTATTCTGTTCAACATTCAGTTGACATCCGGGACACTCTTTTAATATTGTCCCCGCGATCAAAAAATTAATCAAAACCGACATCGAGCGCCAATCCTCTTAATTCATGAACCAGTACATTGAATGATTCAGGAATATTTGGTTCTGGAAGGTTATCACCTTTTACTATCGCCTCATAGGCTTTCGCTCTACCCTGGATATCATCCGATTTAATGGTCAATAACTCCTGGAGTATATTGGAAGCTCCGTATGCTTCAAGTGCCCAAACTTCCATCTCACCAAATCTCTGACCCCCGAACTGGGCTTTACCACCCAATGGTTGTTGTGTGATCAATGAGTAAGGACCGATGCTTCTTGCGTGCATTTTGTCATCCACCATGTGAGATAATTTCAGCATATAGATCACTCCGACTGTAGCTTTTTGGTGGAATTTATCTCCGGTCTCGCCGTCGTATAGGAATGTTTGTCCCAATTCCGGTAATTCAGCTTTAACTAACTCATTTGCAATTTCTTCAAACTTAGCTCCGTCAAAGATCGGTGTAGCATATTTGATGTTCAGCTTTTCGCCTGCCCATCCTAATACTGTTTCAAAGATCTGACCAAGGTTCATCCTGGAAGGTACACCAAGTGGGTTCAATACGATATCTACAGGTGTTCCATCCTCAAGGAAAGGCATATCTTCTACCCTTACGATCCTTGATACGATACCTTTATTACCGTGACGCCCCGCCAACTTATCACCAACTTTAAGTTTGCGTTTCTTTGCTATATAAACTTTAGCTAATTTCAATACGCCTGCAGGAAGTTCATCTCCTATGCTGATGTTGAATTTCTCCCTTTTATATCTACCTAATTCTTCGTTGACCTTGATACTATAGTTGTGCAACATTCTGACGATCAAAGCATTGGTTGGCTCATCATCTGTCCAGCTTGCATAATCCACAGTATTAAATTCAATTGCTTTTAGAACAGTTTTATTAAACTTGGATCCTTTTGGTAACATTTCCTCATTGTAAATACTCTTGATACCTTTGGTAGTTCTGTTTTTAACCAGGACCAGCAACTTATCGATAAGGTTGGTCTTAAGTTCATTCAGTAATACTTCATGTTCATCATCCAATTTGTCGAGAAGATCCTTCTCGTGCACTTTCTGGACCTTATCTTTTTTTGCTCTTGCAAACAATTGCTTATTGATCACGACACCTTCTACAGATGGTGGACATTTCAATGATGCATCTTTAACATCACCGGCTTTGTCACCAAAGATCGCACGAAGTAATTTTTCTTCAGGTGTTGGATCGCTTTCTCCTTTTGGAGTGATCTTACCAATCAGAATATCACCTTCATTGACCCATGCGCCAACTCTGATGATACCATTGTCGTCAAGATCTTTAGTTGCTTCTTCACTGACGTTTGGTATATCCGGTGTCAATTCTTCTTCGCCAAGTTTAGTATCCCTGACATCCATTTCGAAATGTTCGATGTGGATAGAAGAGAAAACATCTTCGCGTACTACTCTTTCAGAAAGTACGATGGCATCTTCAAAATTGTAACCTTTCCAAGGCATGAAAGCTACTTTCAGGTTCTGACCAAGTGCTAATTCACCATTTTCTGTAGCATATCCTTCACAAAGTACTGTTCCTGCATGAACTCTCATTCCTTTCTTAACGATCGGTTTAAGGTTAATACAAGTACCCTGGTTGGTACGTAAGAATTTAGTTAATGTATATGTTTTGACATTGTCTTCAAAAGATACTAATTGATCTTCTTCGCTTCTGTCATATCTAATTACGATCTTAGCAGCATCTACATAATCAACTACGCCATCACCTTCTGCATTGATGAGCATTCTTGAATCCCTGGCAACTTTACCTTCCAGGCCTGTTCCGACTATCGGAGATGCAGGTCGGATCAAAGGTACAGCCTGACGTTGCATGTTAGATCCCATCAGGGCTCTGTTTGCATCATCATTTTCCAAAAAAGGGATCAATGATGCAGAAATACCAACTATCTGGTTTGGTGCAACATCTATGTATTCAACTTCAGCAGGCTCAAGAACGGGAAAATCACCCTGGTCTCTTGCTTTGATACGATCACTTAAGAACGATCCGTCTTCTCCTATCGGAGTATTTGCCTGTGCAATTTTTTTATAATCCTCTGCTTCAGCTGACAGATAATCCACTGTGGTAGTAAGATCCACAACACCATTATTGACTTTTCTGTACGGCGTTTCCAGGAATCCCATTTTATTGACCTTGGCATGTACACAAAGTGTAGATATTAATCCAATATTCGGACCTTCAGGTGTCTCGATCGTACATAGACGTCCATAATGTGAATAATGTACGTCACGCACCTCAAATCCTGCTCTTTCACGGGAAAGACCTCCCGGCCCCAGAGCTGAGATCCTTCTTTTGTGAGTAATTTCAGACAACGGATTCGTCTGATCCAGGAATTGAGATAGTTGCGATGTTCCAAAAAATGAATTTATCACAGAAGAAAGAGTTCTTGCATTGATCAGGTCCACGGGGGTAAACACCTCATTGTCCCTTACATTCATCCTTTCTCTGATAGTTCTCGCCATACGTGCAAGACCAACTCCAAACTGGGCAAATAATTGCTCACCAACTGTTCTTACTCTTCTGTTGCTCAAATGATCAATATCATCAAGCTCAGCTTTTTGATTGATCAATGACACAAGGAATTTAACGATGCATATGATATCTTCTTTGGTAAGAACCAAGGTAGTCAGGTCTGTTGACAAACCTAATTTACGATTGATCTTATATCTGCCGACTTCACCCAGGTTGTACCTTTTATCAGAGAAGAACAATTTATCAATAATACTTCTTGCTGTTTCTTCATCTGGTGGCTCTGCACCTCTTAGTTGACGGTAGATGTATTCTACTGCTTCAATTTCACTACTTGCCGGGTCTTTCTGAAGTGTATTGTATATGATCGTATAATCTTCTGCAACGTCTTCTTTCTGAAGTATCACTGTATCGATACCTGCATCCTGAATCAGGTCAAAATGTGATTCCTCAAGAATAACATCTCTTTCAAGGATAATCTCATTACGCTCAATGGTAACAACTTCACCAGTATCTTCATCTACGAAGTCTTCCGTCCATTTACGAAGTACACGTGCAGCCAGTTTACGGCCAATTGCTTTCTGAAGATCTTTTTTCTTTGCCGGAATTTCTTCGGATAATCCGAAAATTTCCAGGATATCTTTATCAGAATCAAATCCTATCGCTCTCAAAAGTGTAGTAACAGGAAATTTCTTTTTTCTATCAATATAAGCATACATTACTGTATTGATGTCCGTGGCAAATTCCATCCAGGCACCCTTGAAAGGGATTACCCTTGCAGAATAGATCTTGGTACCATTCGGGTGAAATGTCTGGCTGAAAAATACACCCGGAGATCTGTGCAATTGAGAAACAACAACTCTCTGGGCACCATTGATTACGAAGGTGCCCTTGGGAGTCATATAAGGAATGTTACCTAAGAATACATCCTGGACGATGGTCTGAAAATCGACATGCTCTTCATCATTACAAGATAATCGAAGTTTGGCTTTCAGTGGAAGGCTATAAGTCAATCCTCTTTGCATACATTCTTCGATGTCATATCTTGGTGGATCTATATAATAATCCAGAAATTCCAATACAAAAATGCTACGTGCATCACTGATCGGA
>JAYUWT010000264.1:0-11929 GCA_043753405.1 Saprospiraceae bacterium
GCGTAATTTTTTGAGCATTTTCGGAAAGAATGAGCGTTAAAAAATTTATAGAGCCTTGACTTTTTTGTTTCTTTTTGTGTTAAGACAAAAAGAAAAAGAATCCAACTTGGGCTCAGTTATCATTTTGAGTTTGAATCCCGCAGCAATTACAGGATACATGTAAACTAACTTCTAAAGTGAATAAGCATATAGGTTTGTTTTTTGGTTCATTTAATCCTGTTCATATCGGTCATATGATCATCGCCAATCATATGGCTCAGGAAACTGATCTGGAACAAATCTGGTTGGTAGTATCCCCACACAACCCCTTTAAAGATAAAAAAAGCCTTGCCAGAGACCGGGACAGGTTCAATCTCGTGCATCTTGCTATTGGGGAGAATACAAATTTGCTGGCGAGTGATATAGAGTTTCATTTACCTAAACCATCCTATACGATCGACACCCTAACCTATCTGAATGAGAAATATCCGGATAAAACATTTTCCCTTATTATGGGTGGAGATAATGTATCTACTTTACCCAAGTGGAAAAACTTCGAACTTTTACTGGAGAGATATAAAATATATGTTTATAATAGGCCCGGATATGAACTGGGAGCTCTGGCAACACACTATAATATCACGGTCGTGGAAGCTCCCTTACTGGATATTTCATCTACATTTATCAGAAAGTTGATCAGAGAAAAAAAGTCCATTCAATACCTTGTTCCTGATGCTGTGCGCAAAGACATTGAGTCATCGTCTATTTACGCCGGCATAAAACAATAAAAAAAGAGAAGGTTTGCGGCACTTCTCTTTTATTTAAACACACTCACTCTTTATTTCTTAACCTTGATCGAGCAACCAACAGCTTTGGTATAACTCGTCGTTATTTCTTTTCCGTTTTTTAAGGCTAAAATGGCGTTTTCAAGGTATTTTTCCTGTACGCTTTTAGGTTCATTGACATTGTCATCGATAGCCCCTATGTATTTCACTACTCGTTTGCTATCCAATAAGAATACATGAGGAGTTCGGGTAGCACCATATACCGGAAATACTTTTTGTCCGTCGTCAAATAAATAAGGGAATGTAAAACCCTTCTCTTTTGCTCTTGTCTGCATCATGGCATAACTATCCCCTTCTGAAACGGAAGGATCATTAGGATTAATAGCGATCACAGGGAATCCAAGGGCAGCATATTTGTTATTAAGAGCTATGATCCTGTCTTCATATGCTATAGAAAATGGACAATGATTGCAAGTGAATATGATGATATATCCTTTGGCATCCTTGTAGTCAGTCAAAGAAACCATTTTACCGTCCACATTTTTCAATTTAAAATCTGTAGCTGTGTCACCCACTTTATACCCACTGGTGGCTGGTGGTGTGAATGCTGTAACTCCAATGTACAGGATAACTACTGTCAAAAACGAAAAAAATAGTTTCATCTTTAAATTTTTAATGCGTTAATGTTTTTTAAAAGATCTGTTGTATTATCAAAACCAATATTAATAAAAATTCTATTTTTTCTGTTAAAAATCAATGTGACCGGAATGGCCCCATCCCATTCTTCGTTAACCTTTGGGATCCAGCTATTGGAATTTGGATCATTTAACACAATTACCTGTCCCGGCACTTTGTTCTTTTTCAAAAAAGGTTTAAGTCTGGAATCGATCATCTTTGGAAAATCAAGGCTAACCATTATGAATTTTACCTTTTGTGCAGAAAGCGACTTTTCAGCTTCCACAAAGTATGGCATTTCTTCGATACAAGGTTTGCACCATGTAGCCCAAAAATTAACCACATATAAAGTATCACTTTCTGTAGTCAACATTGGTTCCAAATCTGAAAATTTTACTACGGGTATTGTTTGTGCATCCGATCTTATACTTAATATAAGCATAGAGCAAACAACAACAATCAGGTTCCTTAACTTCATTGCATCTAAAAACATCAAATGTCATGATCGTGTTGCAATGTCAATGTTAAAATAGTGTGAAAATTATTTTTGTTTTAAGACTTTTCCGACTGTTGGATATAGAAGTTAAGATCCACCGGTCTGATTGTAAATTTCTTTCCGATGGAATAGATCCTCCTTATCTTTGCCATCTGTTTCATACCTAATCCTGTAAGTCCAATAGATCCGGTCACGATTAGAAAATCCAGAGTATTTTCCGGTTGATAAACCAGTCCGAACAGAGCGGAGCTGATAAAACTTGCCAATCCGGCCTTCCATAATATCTCTCCAAGGATAGGTGATACAAATGGTTTATAACTGCGTATGGCATCAATAGAATCGATCGGCACTGTCAATCCATACATATGAATAATCTTGTGTTCTACGTCTATCTCAGTGATGGCCGATCTGACCCATTGGTCACTGTTTCGCAGACTGAAAATGATATCATCACCGGTATTATATTTCAATTTAGTCTTAAGGTGATTTTTTTCGATCTGAATAAATTTCTGAGAATATAATTGGGATAATGAAAACAAGAAAAAAACAAGGAAAAGAAGGTATTTAAAAAGATTGGTCAGTAAATGGCCGGATTCGGAAAGAGGAAATGTTTGTTTACTGAACATCATTGGTCAATTTTTCAAACAAAGAACGCACGGCTTTATCGATTTGTTGATACGGACAGATTTCTTTACAGGTATAGATTAACATGAAATCAATGCAGGTCATTGTACGCTCACAATATGCCGTTAAATGCTGCTGGTTCAATCTAATGGCCTCTCTTATTTTACGTTTAATCAGGTTTCTGTCAACCGCCTTTTTAAATATTTTTTTGGGAACAGAGACAGCTACTTTGAATGTCTCAAACTGTTGACCACGGGGACGTCGCATATAAACCAGTTTGAGTGGGTAATTAAAATCCTGTTTCCCCTCATTGAATAGATGAGTTATGGCAACAATACTTTTTAGTTTATTGCTTTTAGGAAGTGCAAATGTACGTCTCACATTAAAATAAAATAGGCTATCAAGCTGCATTAGCCCGATAGCCTACTCTTTGTTTTATAAAGATAACTTACTTAGTCTTCATCTCATCAGAAACAGTCAGCTTATGCCTTCCTTTAGCTCTTCTATGGGCTAATACCCTTCTGCCGTTTTTCGTACTCATACGGGATCTGAATCCGTGCTTGTTAACTCTTTTGCGCCTTGAAGGCTGAAATGTCCGTTTCATAGGAATTATTAATTAAATATTTTAGAAAAGTGGGACAAAGGTAGCTCTTTGGTGGTGAATAACAAAATTTATTTTTAAAGTATTTCATTATCAACAACCTATAGTGATTTTTTAATTATATAAATTAAATGGAATCAAGATGTTTAAAGGTATTTTATAGTTTAATATTCACAAATAATCTATTATAAGAAAGGTAAAAACCTAGCCAACAATCAGTCCATAGTTTCTAGTATCTAGTATCTGTTAACTGTATCGCTAAGTTGAGCGAAGAGAACAAAGTTGCGCAAAGAGTTGTATCACAAAGGTTCTCAAAGAAGACCAAAGGCTCACAAAGACTCAACTCCCTTTTTAGCGTACTCCAAACAACAAACGACAAACTTCAAACTTTACGATCCTTCTCACTTTCTAACTACTTAACCTCCTAACCTATCTTGTATTTAGAATTTAGTGTCTAGAATCTAGTGTCTAGAATCTGATTAATTCTCCTCGTGCAAACAC
Organism: Saprospiraceae bacterium; assembly: GCA_043753405.1. Taxonomy (GTDB): domain Bacteria; phylum Bacteroidota; class Bacteroidia; order Chitinophagales; family Saprospiraceae; genus Parvibacillus. Next base: position 3,662 of record JAYUWT010000264.1, read on the forward strand.
AACAAAGGAATATCAGAATAATGAGCCAATGATTTAGAAACACTATGAGAGAATAGATTTTCGAACCAACTTTTATGTTTCGTAATGGTGCACATCACAGCATTACTATATTTCTCTTTTAATTTAAGCAGGGCTTCTTCCACCTTGCCACCTGCCACACTTACACTACCATCTATCAGGTCATTATAATTGTGCTTCACATAAGATTCTTTATCTAAAATCTCCTCTCCTTCATGGATGATATGGATCAAATGGATCTTAAATGCCAAAACATCTTTAAAAAACCGGATCATTTCCACAGATTTACTGTCTACTGAGGTTTTGTAGTCAGTTCCAATAAGTAGATTGCCGCTGTCAGGAAGTACAAAATCCTTTGGAATTAAAAACACAGGATAATGGATCTTGGACATGACGCCTCCGGCTGTACTTCCCAATACTAAACCCGTCAATCCACTGGAACCTGTAGAACCCATCACCACGAGATCTACTTCAAATTCTGCAGCAGAATGGACTATAGCCGGAACCGTAAAATCAACCTTATTATCAATACTTATTTTTCCTTTATAACCCTTCGCTTTGACTCTCTCCACCATTTGATTGAGGTTTTTCCTTTTGATCTCCAGATATTCGTGGATATATATGGCAGCATATACATTGCTGTTGACACCTTCTGTTGGCAAAGAAGAATGCATCAGGATTAATTCTGCTTCTGTGCGATTTCCTATTGATATTGCTACATCAATAGCTTTAACTGATGTTTCACTGAAATCTGTTGGTACAAGAATTTTCTTCATAATATTCTCATTTTTTGAAATAATGACTGCATAGATCGTCAATAAAACCTCAAATTAACCATTATTTCTTTAAATGAGATTAATAAACGAATTTCATAACGCAAAATTAATACAGGATTCAGACACTAGATGATAGATACTAGATACTAGAAGATTTTAGGTATTCAAAACAGAACAGTTCTTTAAACTGAAAAATTAGAGGTTAGAAATCTGAAATTAGAATGACCTTCTAAGATTAGAAAAGGTCTTCGTGAAACTTTGCTTTTTCTTTGTGGAACTTTGTTATATAGCTAAAACTCTGATATTAGGCCATAGAAGATAACAGGAAGAGTCTAAATGAAATTTCCTTTTTAGAGTTTGTTGTTTAACCTTCCGAATTAAAAGTTGAAGTCAAGAAACAATAGAAAACACATCTATTAGAGGTTCTCTGTGAAACTCTGTATCACCTCCGTGTAACTCCGTGATACCCGAAAGTTTAAAAATTGATGTCAAATGGTATTACCAATTACACATTACCTATTACTTATCCTTTCGCTTTGCGATACTTTGCTTACTTCGCGCAACTTCGCGAAACAGCTTTCTGAAAATTAACCGTTCATGGAAGTCAAAAACTCCTCATTACTCGTTGTACCCAGGATGTATTTTCTTAAAAACTCCATCGCTTCATCAGGACGCATGTCTGCAAGTTGGTTTCTGAGTATAAACATACGTTGTAGCGTTTCCCTGTCCAATAATAGATCGTCCCTTCTGGTGCTGGATTTTGTAAGGTCGATGGCTGGATATAGGCGTTTATTGGCTAAAGTTCTGTCAAGTTGCAATTCCATATTACCCGTTCCTTTGAATTCTTCAAAAATCACGCCGTCCATTTTGGAACCGGTATCAATCAATGCAGTTGCAAGGATGGTCAATGAACCACCATTTTCGATCTTACGTGCTGCACCAAAGAACTTTTTAGGTTTGTGCAAAGCATTTGCTTCGACACCGCCCGACAATACTTTTCCACTAGCTGGAGCCACTGTATTATAAGCTCTTGCCAGTCTGGTTATTGAGTCAAGCAGTATGACCACATCATGGCCACATTCTACAAGTCTTTTAGCTTTTTCCAAAACGATACCCGCCACTTTTACGTGATTTTCGGCAGGCTCGTCAAATGTAGAGGCAATAACCTCGGCATTTACATTCCTACGCATATCCGTCACTTCTTCCGGACGTTCATCTATTAAAAGTACAATTAAGAAACATTCAGGATGATTGGAAGCTATTGCATTTGCTATGTCCTTAAGAAGGAAAGTTTTACCGGTCTTCGGTTGGGCAACTATAAGCCCTCTTTGTCCTTTTCCTATAGGAGTAAACAGGTCTATCATTCTGTTGCCATAATCTTTACCGGACTTGTTTCCACTAAGATTGAATTTCTCTATAGGAAATAAAGGAGTCAGATAATCGAATGGCACTCTGTCCCTGATCTGACTTGGCAATAACCCATTGATATTGGCCACTCTTAGCAAGGCGAAATATTTTTCACCTTCTTTAGGTGGTCGTATGCTTCCTTTGACAGTATCCCCTGTCTTTAAACCGAATAATTTTATCTGTGAAGGAGAAACATATATATCATCAGGAGAGGTCAGATAGTTGTAATCTGAAGATCTTAAGAATCCATATCCATCTGACATCATTTCGAGGATGCCTTCGCCTTCGATCATACCATCGAAGTCAATATTAAACCTGGGAGCCTCCGGTTCAGCTTTCACTACTTCTCTATGCACTGCTACAGCAGTAGTTGTCTTTAATGCTTTTTTTGGCTTCGGCTTTTCTTCCACAATATTCTCTACCGGCTCGGCATTGACTTCCGGACCTTTTTCAACTTCCGGATTTTCACCGACAGATGTTTTGAGATGGGTTGAAGTAAAAAACTTCTTTCTTTCCACTACCGGTCCCGATGGAACTTCTTCCTTATTTGCAGATGGATCTGATTGGTTGCCTTCAGCTTTACTGCCTTTTTTTGCAGGAAGGGGTTTTTTTGGTTTAGGTTTTTTGGCTTGAGAGGTCCTTTGGACCTTATGGCCGTCTCCATTTTCAGTTTCCTCGTCCTCCTGACCTTCATTATTGCGTGGTCTATGGGTGGAGATCCGTTCTTTTTGATGAGGCTTGCTTTTAGCACTTTCCTCCTCCATGGCAAGCATTTGTTCGTTAGAAATAGGTGAGGTAAGAGCTTGTTGGTCAAGAATTTTATAAATAAGCTCTTGTTTGCTTAATTTTTTATACCCCTTCAGACCATTATGTTCAGCCACCTCTCTCAACTCAGGCACTAACATGCTGTCCAATTGCAAAATGTCATACATACAACTAAATGTTATTTTTTGGAAAATTGTAGCTTGTCTTCTTTTATTGAATGACAAAAACTAGTTTTGATTATTTATTCTGGTGAATAAACTACAGATAATATTGATTAAAAGATAATTTATTGAAATGGTCAGTTCAAGCCACAATATCGTATCTGAAAAACTGATTTAGAAAAATCAAAAACCTTTATTCGGAAAATTTTATCGTGAGATTAGCTCCAACCCAGATTTGAATGGCTTAAGCCCTTTCGGCTTGAAATGATTTTGCAAATGTACAATTTCTTTTTTTTATTAAACTATATTTGCACCTTAAAAATTACAATTTTCCTTAATTAATCTAATATATTCGTATGCTTCGTGTAGAAACGCTTAGAAATCAAAGAGATAAGGTAAATGTAGGCCTAAAAAAAAGAAACTGGTCAGACCAGGATTTATCCATTATTGAAAAAATTATATCCCTGGATGATCAACGAAAAGAAGTCCAGACATCATTGGACAATACACTTGCCGAATTGAATCAATTGTCCAGAACTATCGGGGAATTAATGAAACAAAAAAAGCCAGAGGAAGCAAATGACTTGAAATTGCAGGTTGCCGGCTTGAAAGAAACCACCAAACTAAATGATGATAGTCTTAGAGCAATCAAAACTGAACTCGAAGATCTACTTATTACAATTCCAAACATACCGCATGAGAGTGTTCCACCTGGAGTAGGTGCTGACGACAATTTGGTTTATCAGGATTGGTCAGGGTACCTGCCTAACCTTCCGGAAAATGCTCTACCCCACTGGGAACTTGCTGAAAAATACAATTTGTTTGACCTGAAACTTGGAGTAAAACTTACCGGTAGCGGTTTTGTGGTATACAGAGGACAGGGAGCTAAATTACAACGTGCACTGATCAATTATTTTTTGGACTTTAATACAAAAGCCGGTTATGAAGAGATTTTGCCTCCACATCTGGTCAATGAAGAATCTGCGAGAGCCACAGGACAATTGCCGGATAAGGAAGGTCAGATGTATTATTGTGAAAAGGATGACCTTTATTTAATTCCAACATCAGAAGTACCCGTGACTAATATTTTGAGGGATGAAATTCTTGCTGACAACCAACTTCCATATTGTCTTACTTCCTACACGCCATGTTTCAGAAGAGAGGCCGGTTCTTATGGAGCACACGTCAAAGGACTGAACAGGGTGCACCAATTTGATAAAGTAGAAATAGTCAGAATTGAAAAACCTGAAAGATCATATGAAGCTTTGCATGAAATGGTAGCTCATGTAGCCCGGTTAATGGAAAGCCTCGATCTACCATATAGGATCTTAAGATTGTGTGGAGGCGATATGGGCTTTGCTTCTGCATTGACCTATGACTTTGAAGTTTGGTCAGCGGCTCAGAAAAGATGGTTGGAAGTAAGTTCTGTTTCAAACTTTGAAACTTTCCAGGCAAACAGGCTTAAATTAAGGTACAAGGATGAGGAAAATAACACACAGCTATTACATACACTCAATGGCAGCTCTCTTGCTCTGGCCCGGATTGTAGCGGCCTTGCTGGAAAACAATCAGACCAGAGAAGGTATTCGTATCCCGGTGGTTTTACGGAACTTTTTTGGCAACGAATTCATTAATTGATGAAAAATATAAATAATGTCTGGTGACTATTTGATTTTTATAATCCTGGGAGGTATTGGAACGTTTGTGGGTATGATTTTAAGCGCCCGTCTTAAATCCAAATTCCAACATTACAGTAAAATAGGATTAAACTCGCGAATGTCCGGTAAAGAAGTGGCGGAAAAAATGTTAAAAGACAATGGTATTTATGATGTTCAGGTGATTTCAGTAAATGGATTCCTGTCAGATCACTATAATCCACAAAATAAAACGGTCAACTTAAGTCCTGATGTGTTTGAAGGGCGCAGCATTGCTGCCGCCGCTGTAGCTGCACACGAATGTGGCCATGCAGTCCAACATGCTACCTCTTATGCTATGCTTAAATTCAGATCTGCCATAGTTCCTATTGTACAGATAGCGGCCGGAGCTCAGCAGTTTTTATTATTTCTGGCCCTCGGAGCTATAGGTGTCACAGGCAACACGACCATATTACTTATCACAATAATTGCATTTTTTATAACTACATTGTTCAGCCTTATTACACTTCCTGTAGAATTTGATGCAAGCAATAGGGCTATGGCCTGGTTGGATAGCTCGGGAATAGCATATCGCGAAGAACAAGTTGGTGCAAAAGATGCTTTATGGTGGGCTGCAATGACCTATGTTGCAGCAGCATTGGCTTCTTTATCCATGCTTGTTTTCCTTATACTAAGGTATGTAGGAATGAGCCGGGATTAAGAGAACCGGGATTAAGTGATCTTACGCCGAATTTTATTTGATCATCAAATTCTAGAGTCAGACAAATGATAAAAAACTTAGCTCTATTTTTATGTTTTTTCGCTATTTCATTTTCAGTTTCCTCACAATCCATTATTCACGGACTTACCCTTGATGAAAGAGGCAAACCTCTTCCGGGGGTAAATGTCTATGTCCAGGATGCTTATGACGGTGCGGTTTCCGATTCTACAGGCAGATTTTCTTTTCCCACTGATTCTAAAAACCAGGTAACTATTATAGGATCTTTTATAGGATATAAGTCCGGGCTTCAATTAATAACAGTTGATAAGAAAGATATCGAAGTAAATTTAACACTTGAAGAAGAGATCTCAGAACTAAATGCAGTAGTGATCACGGCAGGTTCATTCGAGGCCAGTGATAAAAAGCGCGCTACTGTTTTAAGTTTATTGGACATAGTTACCACCGCCGGAGCAGACGCAGATATTTCAGCAACACTTCAGACCGTACCGGGTGTGCAGAAAGTTGGAGAAGCTGAAGGATTATTTGTACGAGGTGGAGGAGCAGAAGAAGCTAAGATCATAATAGATGGGGCTGTTGTAAATAATTTTTACTATTCCAGCATTCCCGGTATTGCTTCACGGGGACGGTTTTCTCCATTTCTTTTTAGCGGCACTTCATTTACGAGTGGAGGATATAGTGCGCTCCACGGCCAGGCATTGAGTGCAGTGCTCAATTTGGAAAGTATCGATCTGCCTTTCAGGAGTGAGGTACAGCTTGGCATTTCACCTTTGTTTGTAAGCGGAGGTTTTCAAAAAGTAAATGAGTCTAAAACTGAAAGTTTCGGTGCGTCCTATAGTTATACCAATCTTCAATTATATATGGCTGTGATCCCTCAGAGATTTGACATTTCACAAGCTCCCATAGGACATGACGGTGATGTAAATTATAGATTTAAGACCAAAAAAAATGGTATTTTTAAAGCATATGCTACATTCAGTTCAGGAAAACAAGGCATCCGGCAAGCTTCACTTGATTCTACCGGACTTAAAAATGGCTACCTCGTTTCAAATCAAAATGTATATTTCAACACTAGTTTTAAACAACCATTTGCCAAAAACTGGAAATATACAGGGGTCATGAGTTATAGTTTTAATAAAGATGATATTAGTGCCCAACTACTTGATGGCAATAATAATAAAATAGGAGACAGCGGAGTTCCGGTACTAAACGCTAATAATTTTTCTTCATTAGGGACTCAGCAAATGTGGCAAATCCGTTCTGTTGTTGAAAGAAAATTTGACGGACTTAATGCTTTGAGATTTGGTGGAGAATTATGGTACAATCTTGATAAAAATACGATTAACAGCATTTTTTTCAAAGGAGATACAGAGATCGACGATACCTATGGTGCAGGATTTATTGAAACAGACATCTATCTCTCTAAAAACCTTGCTTTCAGGCCGGGTGTCCGCGCTGAATATAGTGCATTGATCGGCCGGGCAAACATTGCACCTCGTGTCAGCCTTTCTTACAAAATAGCACCACAGACCCAATTGACCTTTGACTATGGGATCTTTTATCAGACTCCTGACAGGAAATATTTACTTTTCAATGATGATATAAACTTTACCAGAGCGGATCATTATATTTTGACATATCAATGGTTAAACAAGGATTTTACATTCAGAGCTCAGGCTTATCACAAAGAGTATGTTAGTCTTATTAAAACTGACGATGATGTTATCCAAGCTTTAAATACAGATGGATATGGTTATGCCCGTGGTATAGAATTATTCTGGAGAGACAGAAAAAGCTTCGAAGGATTTAACTATTGGCTAAGTTATTCGTTCGTAGATACTAAGAGGGATTACCTAAATTATCCGGTATCTGCAACTCCTACTTTCGCTGCACAACATTCAGGAAGTGTGGTTTTGAAAAAATTCTGGATGAGTAAGTTGATCGGTGTTAATTGGAGCTATACGGTCACTTCCGGCAGGCCATATTATAATCCTAATCGACCGGTTGGAGATTTTTTAAGCGACCATACCAGATTATATCAAAGTCATAATCTAAGTGTCAACTGGCTCACTTCTGTTTTTAAAAGTAATGCAGTTGTAGTCTTTAGTGTAAATAATGTTTTCAATAATCATCAGGTATATAGTTATAGTTACAGTAACAGAATTTATGATGAAAATCTACAGTTGATAAGAAGAGAAGTTCAGCCTCCGACTGCTAGAAGTATCTTTATAGGCATGTTTATGAGCTGGGGCGTTGACAGGACATTGGACAATATCAACAATAATTTATAAATTATCTTTTAAAACACTACGTTATATATTAAAAACATTTTTATATGAAAAATCTAATTATTTTCTGCGCTTTGTTGCTTGCTTTTAATCTTTCTGCACAGTCCGGTTATGATAAAGCCATGACAGCCGGGATAGAGCAAATTAAAAATGCTAAATCTGCACAGGATATGAGTGCTGCATCGGGGTATTTTGAGCGGATCGCGAATAGTGAAAAAACAAAATGGCTACCTTTTTATTATGCCGCTTATACTAATATTTTATCAGGCTGGATGAATGAATCATCAGACAAAGACAAGATTGCCACCAAATCCAATGAACTACTTGTGCAGGCGGAGGCAGTTTCCCCGGATAATTCTGAAATATATTGTATCAAACAAATGTCCGCTATAATGGCTATGGCCGTAGATCCCATGTCCAGATGGCAGACTTACGGAATGGAGGCTGCAACTGCACTTGAAAAAGCAAAAAAATTGAATCC
>JAYUWT010000265.1:0-4367 GCA_043753405.1 Saprospiraceae bacterium
CAATGATGGAGAACTAGTAGAGCTTTATGAAGGAGTGGAAGTAAATATCTTGATCAGTAAAGCCTAAATTAGAAGTTATAAGGGGGTTCACGCAAAGCCGCAGAATTAGAAGTCAGAGGTCAGAGGTCAGAGGTCAGAATTCAGACTCTAGATACTAGACACTAGACCATTAAAATTAAAAAAACCTTGTACAGTCTCCGGTACAAGGTTTTTTATATGAACTATTTTAATGTTATTTCTTTAAAAAGGTCGATCAAAGTTTTATGAATTTATAAAGTTGATTATCATTGTCAGTTTTCAGCTGAAGAACATAAACTCCATCGCGCAAAGTAGAAATATCAAGGCTAATATCGCCTGCATTACCGGGTTTGACTTTAATATAACATTCCTTCCCTGTCAGATCAAAAACCTGAATATTTCTGAATACCATTCTTTCAGCATGCGTGCTGATGTGCAATTCTGAAGTTGCAGGATTTGGGAATATGGAAGCGTTTTGTTTTTCTGAAAAGTTTAGAGTGGCAATTTGTGAGTAAGAAAAATTGCCGTTAAGATCAATGGTTTTTAACCTGTAATAATTGATACCATCATAAGGTTTTTCATCAATAAAACTGTAGGAATGTTTACCGGTGTGGTTAACAGCATTTAATTCACCCATAAAGATATAAGATCCATTATTCAACTTCTCTATCTGAAATGATCTTACTTCATTTTCATTGGTTGTGGTCCATTTAAGCAAGGAATTTGAACCGGATTTTTCCGCAGTAAATGAAAGGATGGTTAATGGTAATAACGCTTTGAGGGCGACACAGACTTCGAGAGTCCATGAATCCAGGCTTCCTCCGTCACCTGAGTACCAGTCGTGCAGTGAAAGTGTCCATTGTCCGTTGGCAGGAATTCCGTGGTGTACATTTAGAAATTCCTGAGGCCTGATACTTCCTCCACCCGTGGGAGGACAAGGTACTGTTGAGGATCCTGCTTCATCGTCAAAACCAATATTCATATTGTCATTGCCTCCACATTGATCATAAACCAATATGTTGGATGCCCCCGATGATGAGGTGAGATAGATCTGCAGATCACCTATAGCTCCATGTGTGGCTGAAATATTTGTAACATTCACATCCGTGATGATTTCATCGACATTAAAACCTGATGTAAAGATCGACGACGAATAAATACCGGGAATACTTGCCGGTATTGGAACCACTATATTATTGCTGAAAATAAAGCATTTTTCGCCAGGGACTCCAATGGTGAATGGCACATTGCTTATGTCATAGAATATATTGTTTGAACAAACGATCCTGATCCTTACAATATCTGAATTAATCCCTGTGGGTATGTTCCAACTGAAACTTCCATCATTGGTAGTATTATCTGCTATTGTGGTGAATGACACCCCATTATCAAATGATATTTCGATATCTACATCGGGGCAACTGATGGGGGATGAAGTGGTTCCGTTTACATTCCAGGTGATATCCTGTGTACTTGGACTAGGCCATATAACTGCAGTATTTGGTGATGTCACTGCAAAGCCGGAATTGGCAACTACAGTAATTGATGTATTCTGCCTACATATACCTCCGCCCGGGACATGATTGTCTCTGGCAGTTACTATAAAATTTAGAGTTCTTGCTACAGACGGCAAAACTTCACCGTATGTAGTCACATTGTTCAGCACATCATGCAATCTCGGGAAATATCTTCTTCCTGAAGTTGTCGGATTGAAGGTCCTGAATATAGGTGCTGTAGTAGAGGAAGCATTTATATTGCCCGCCGGGCCCAGATCATTTTCTTCCCAACAATAAGTGATCACATCTCCGTTGGGGTCGGATGCTGTAGCGTCCATAAAAAATGGTGTGTTTGCAGGGATCGACTTGCCGGTTGTATAAGTATTGATCTGCGGTGTTGTATTATTAGTACCGGGAACAACTGCTATGCAATCCGGATTAGAGTTGATATGTGTCAGCATCTGAAATAAACTTCTATGGACAAAATAAGCATCAGAATGAGGCTGGACGTCCTGCGGTGAGCAGATACCTGCGTATGCCTGAATGGTAGTGCCACTTCCCGGTTCATAGGCTGAAGAAGCTGTCCTGTTGCTGTTGCAGCTTCCTGCGTTACCGTTGAATGTATGGCTACCACCATATTGATGGCCCATTTCGTGGGCTACATAGTCTATATCGAAGACATCTCCTACAGGAGTACTGCTACCAGTCACGCCATTCGCTTTATTATTTTCGCAGACACAGCCCAACTGTGCCACACCACCACCTCCTGTACTCACCACATGCCCAATATCATAATTTGCAGCTCCTATGACGGCATTTATATTTGTCTGATTCTGACCTAACATTGTCCCACCATTTCCATTGGTATATGGATCATTGTTAGCTGTAAAACCGTTTCCAGCAGTATATAAAATTAGTGAATTATTACCGATGAGGATCAGCCTGATTCCCAGGTCTTTTTCATATACCGCTGATATCCGGTTGACAGAGGTAACGATGCCCGACAATGCCAGGGGGACTGTACCACCATGAAAAGCTCCATATTCAAAAGTACACGCCACAGCTAATCTGTGAGATATCAGGGTCATAGGCGTATTACAGGTCAAAGGTGCTCTTTCCTCTAAGTCAACGTTCAATCCGTCATCCTCAGTTTCGCATATAAATTCTCTGACCTCTTTATTATCTCTTTTAAAATAGGTGATCACGGTTTGATGGTTATTTAGAGATGCAGGTTCGATGAAATATGAATCACCCTCTGTAAAAATCATTCCATGAAATCCTTGCTCAGTAAGGTCGATGCGACCGTGTTCTAGTTTATTTACCGGATTGATAGCGATATAAGTCCTTATATTCGGAAAATTGCTGTAATCCGGTTCGGCCATGATCTTTGATTCATAAATATCAAATTCAATTAATTCCCCGGCAGGATTTGGCAAGTTTAATTTTAATCCGGGAAAACCATCATTATATCTCCCTTCCTGAGGAGCTGTATTCAATGTAGCCCGTAAATCCTCAATATTATAATTGACAAATCTTTGCTTATCAGGTTTTACATACGCCTTACTTTCATCAATAAAAGTGGCGTTTTCCTTCGTTGTGAATTGGAAAATAGATTGTGAAAAAATAACTAGAGGCAAAAAAAGAAGAATTAAAATAAATTGAAAACGGACGGCGAGACCTTTCATTTAGTATAGCAGTTTAAGTTAATATAAAATTTGGCAGGCAATGTTGGCGCAAAGATAAATTTTTATCTTATTTGTAACCAATTTAAATAGAGTTTTTTTTGAGAAAACTAAAATTTAAATTGCTTAAAAACCTTATTAAAAAGATATAAGCTAAAATACAACAATAAATGAATATTTAATCAAACCACGCCGTCCACGGAATTCTGGAAAGTATAAAGACAAGTCCTACAATGTAAAAAGCAAGCATGGTTCTAAATTTTTTGTCGCTTAGAGTCAGTTTCTTAGACTTTGAATAACCTATTGTGATCAAAACTGCTGCCAATAACATCAATAATGGATGTTCTAAAAAATACAATCTTGAGACACTATCCTTCATGCCTGGGCCGGAGATATTTGCAAAACCCAGGGGAGAAATATAGTATAATATGATGCCTAATAAAACCTGCAAATGAGTAGCTGCCAGGCCTAATAATGACATTTTACGATTGGTTTCATTATATTCTTTACCCTGCATGAATGATATGAAGTTGTAAACAATAGCGATGATCAAAACTGCTAAAAGGAAATAAGCAATGTAAGAATGTAGAGATTGTAATGTTGTGTACATGTGATCAGGTATTTAGAAGGGAAGATAAGCAGAATTTACCGACATGTCAAATACATAAGGTGATTTCCTGAAATACGTTTGATGAAAAAAGTTACCTTAATATTTAATGCCGGATTTATAATTGAAATCCTTAAATTAAGATAGTAGCTTCATCGGTAATAATATATTCATTTTGATCCCTCTCTAAATGTTGGGAGGTATAAAAAATTTTATTATTTTAATTGAGCAGCAACTAATTCCGTGTCCCTATTTGTCCTCAATTCATTCGACGTCTTGCTACTGCCATCATGGCTCCATCCGGGGGGATAAAAGATATATTTTAATTTATCACTCCATCTGTCAGAACGTTTCATATCCTTCCGGATCGCGATCCATTCATGGTTCCAGACATTGACCGGATTCATCTTTTCCACGTTTTTAGTCAGACCGTATTTTACCTTTTCCCATTCGACCTCATCCTGAAATGTTCCGAACATCCTGTCCCAGATGATCAGGAACATACCCATGTTCCGGTCCAGGTATAAGACATTGGAACCATGATGCACCCTGTGATGGGAAGGT
>JAYUWT010000266.1:0-4363 GCA_043753405.1 Saprospiraceae bacterium
CCGCCGCGGCGGCCTATTTTATCTTTCTCTAATGGGATCCTACACTGTAAGGCTTTTGTGTAATAAATAACAGCGTTAGGTTTTTCATTATTTTTAACATAATAATCACCGGCAATTTCATAACTGTAGAAATAATCTTTATTTAAATAAATCATTTTCTCAATACTATCTTTTAAAGACGAATTATTTGATTTATTTTCAGAATTTATTTTAATAAAATTAGCTAATTTTCTGAATTGCTGATAAGGAATATTTACCTGATCAATTAACTTATCTGCTGCCGGAATATCTTCACTTCCTGATCTACCTGAACCACCTCCAACAAATATTTCCTTCAAATTAAATCTGACATATTTCCCTAACTGATATGGGGAAGTAGAAACCCACATATCATATTTACCGGGTTCAAATATTACTGAATGATGGGCGATCAATTGATTGATCGCATCTTCATTTCCCCAGCCGATAGGAACCTCTTTTAGTCCAAAAGGATCTCTTAAGATCAAAGCCGCATTAAGTGGATCGAGGTTGGTAGTTTTGCCGATCAATTCCTTTAATCTATCAAACCTATAACCCGAACTGCTTTCTTTTTTAAATTTTTCATTAATTGGATCATTAATAAAAGTCTGAGATTGAAAATGATTAGAACAATAAATAATGGAATCAATAGAATTATATACACCCATTTTCTTGGGTGATTTTTCAATTATTATAGCCTTGTTTTCCTTACCGGAAGCAATTAAAACAGATTCTGAAACAAATAGGTCAAACTTTTTTGCAATAGCTATTGCTTCATCGAGATTATGGGCATATTGCAAGATCTGTCTGGCTAATATAGAAATAGGGGTTTTAGCCTCTGTAGGATAAGCTGATTTGGCAGCATTGATAGTCACGGACAATTGTTCTAAATTCATGCCACTCACCACTCCTATCATGCCGGGCCATGTTACCATCCCAAAAGGTATTCCCTCAGTAGGCCTGAAGAATGCAACAATTTTATTTTTGGCGAAGTCATCGCCTACATAAAAGTCAAAATTTCTTCCTATCAATACTTTGCCACTATGAGTATATGGTCCCCACGCTGCAAATGAAGTACAGCCTGCAACAAAGTTTTTATCCTGAAGTGCATGTCCTATATCATGAGCGGCGTGGTAATTTAAAATACGCATATAAGGAGAACCTATTATTTTATCATATTTGCTGTTCATATAGAGGGATTCCCCATAGATCTCCAACCGATATTCAAGCGGAATATGATCTTCAATATTTCTGTTAAAAAAAGCAACGAAGTATTTCAAAAAATTTAAATAGAATTCAGAAGGTACTATTTTTTTGATCTGATTGACAAAGGCCTCTTCCTGGAATTCATGAAGTTCACGTGTCAAAATACCAATGGCATTACCTCTTTCGAATGGTGTTCCTTCAATATACATTTGATAAAAACCGTTCTGTATCTCTGTTAAATAATTATTTCCTACAGATTTTGTAGAATCATTGGTTTGTCTGAATGAATTATATTTAGAATTATAATTAACAGCAAAGTCAGGTTTTGAAATTAATAAAGAATTTAAATAAATAAAAAAACCAAAGAGGAATATAATCAGAATTCCAACCAGGATGGCACTTACTTTAAGAATTCGTCTGATTATATTTTTTATTTTCATCTAATAGAAGCAAATTAAGATTCCGAAGTGACATTATTTATTTCATCAAATATAGAAACACCTATTGGCATCTGTTCCAATGTCAAAAGTGCTGAAATAGCAGATCCATATACGCCATGTAAATCGGTATTCTGACCTGTCAGATATAAATTAGGAATTTTCATTTTAGGTGATACATAGGTATACAATGCGTCTTTATAAGACTTTACTATACCATAACCTGTTCCGTCCGGAACATTTAAAAAATCACGGTACGTGAGTGGTGTAGAACAATAAACAGAGAAATACATATCCCTGAATCCGGATATTTGATTTTCAACTTTTTTAGTGATAATTTCGATCAATTCATTTTTAAATGCCTCATAAGTTTGACCTCTGTCATTCTGCACTGCAGTTGTATTGAAGGTGTCCTTCCATGGCTCAAAGATCGTATGGTCGCAGTAAGCCAATACATTCAAAGTATTTGCAAAAGCTTGACCATGTTCCTCACAACCCGTGCTTATCATTATGTTTGCAGGCCAGGAGTCATCATAAGAATTATTTAAATTCCAGGCAGATTCCATATCTTTCAGGACATATAAATTATGATTGAAATAGGGTAATACATTCTTGTGCAAAGCGAAGTATACAGATATAAATGAAGTAGTATTTTGTAACGATCTGATCCTATCTTTAAAAGAAGATCTGAGTACGTCATCGGGCAGTAAGTTTAATACTACTGCAGGATGAATAGCTGCTATTATATTGTCAGTTTTTATTTCAATACTTTCATTGATCATTACGGATGATGCCATTCCATCTTTGAGTTTAATCGAAGTGACATTAGCATATTTTTGTACTATTCCCCCATGTTGATGGATGACCATGGATAAATATTTTGAAATTTGTGAACCTCCATGGATAAGACGATATGCCCCTTCCACATAGCTGTTAATTATCAATGCGTACATATAAAAGGGAGTCGTGTATTTGTCTCCGGCATATAATATAGAATTTCCTCCAAGGATCGCCACTAGTTTCGAGGATCTGATCATTGAATTCAATTTATCATAAGCACTTACACTTAATATTTCCAGAGATATAGACCCTTTCTTCAATGGTTCCAAATGATAGGGACCGAATAAAGAAACAAGATTTTTTATAGTTTTTACAAGATCCAATAAGTTTTGGTGCTCTTCAGGAAAATGATCACTAAGTACTGAGACAAATCTGTCCCAACCTTGTCCCAGGCAATATTCAATGCCCTCATCATCAAAAATAATACGATCAAAGCCATTTATATCCAATTGCTCAAACTTCAACATTTCCCCAATGCCGATGAAGTCAAATAATCGCTTTAATGTTTGACCGGGTCCCAGGCCACCTATATAATGCACCCCCGTATCGAATATTTTTTTATCTCTTGAAAAAACCTGCAGGCAACCCCCTATCTGGTGATTTTTCTCTAAAACTATGACATTCAAACCTTTTTTCGAAAGATAAGCACCACACAATAACCCTGATATTCCACTTCCAATAATGACATGGTCATATTTTCTAGTTAGTTGGGACATGCTTCTTTGTTAATAAAATATCCCTGTAGATTGGCGTATTATATTCTGAATATTTCATTTTATTCGTTGTCATATTACAACAAAAAGGAAGTAATCAATTTCCAATTTTATTTCTCACAATATACAAAGTATTGGAAGATATATTGGAATCCATCTTTTTTTCTACTGAATAGTTAAACTGTTCTGCCATATCATAAATAATAGATTCTTTTATAAACCTTAGATCGTGTGTTATTTTATTAAAACCAAATACTTTAGTGGAAAGCCATTCTGAAAACCTTGTATTGGAATGTCTGGTAGTTCCTGTCGATTCTATCCCTTCCCTTACTATGATCATGCCGGCGGGTTGTAATTTATCAGCACACTTATTTAATAGTTCGACCTGTTCAGATTCATTCAAATAATGAAGGCAATCATACAATAGAAAAACATCACTTTGTTCAATAGGATAGTTCGTAATATCACCTTTAACAAAATTAATATCTCTGGATTTATTGGAAAAATTGTGTTGGGCCAACAATATCTTATCCTCATCATAATCTATACCAGTGATCGATCTGTCCTTGCTACACAATGCCAACATCAGATCCATCATGCCATAACCACATCCCAGGTCAGTTATAGTGGCCTTACGAGGTATAATATCATTTAATTGGGCATATAGATTTTCATTAATAGTTTTAATTTTAGCATACCAATAAGTGATTGGACCTTTGAATAAATAATTCTTGCGAAGTATGTCAAAATTGTAGGCAGGTGTTTCAAGAAGTATTACTAGTTTTTCAAATTCATCACGCATCATCTTATTGATATTCTTCCCCCGGATAGAATATTCCTCGCCCCAGCTTGTATCTCTTCCTCCGATAGGAGGCAATACAGACAGTGTTCCTCTGAAGGATTTGATATGCTGATCACCTTTCGTCAAACCTACATTCATCCCATGTAAAATCATAGGATATATAGGTACATTCAAAGCATCGGCTAAAAAGAATGCACCTTTATGGAAACGTTTTATTTCTCCATCCTGAGAGCGGGTACCTTCAGGAAATATTAAGATCGAATATCCATCATTAATTGCTTTTTGTGCTTTTTCAACGATTGTATCAGATCCTTCAAATCCGGGAAGATAACCAGCTGATCTGACCA
>JAYUWT010000267.1:0-4356 GCA_043753405.1 Saprospiraceae bacterium
GCCCAGGCGGATATTCAGATGGTCTTCGCGGGGCTTTATGCTGGGTCTTTAGTTTTTTGAGATAATCGGTCATTTCCTTAGAAACCGGTCCCATATCAACATTAAACTCGAGTTCCATCCACTTATGGAATGCAGCCAGATCTTCAAATGACCTGGTGATCCTTTGATTAGTTTTTGGACTAACAAAATTTACTATGAAGGGATGAGAGTCATAAGGGTCAAAGGTAAATGTGGTAGATCCATCCATGGAGCCATCTCCATAATGGATGGTTGAGGTTCTCCGTGTATTTCCGGCTTCGGCGGATTCCCTGATAAGCACACCAAAATCGCCTTTTTCTCCGGATGGTAATCTGTTAACATCCGCTACTTTTCCGTCATAATTGACCGGATGTGAGTGCGCAACAAGCTGCAACCTTCCGCCTGTAACTTCTAAAACCTCTTGCCACTTTTGTTCTTTATTCAAAGTATAGCCTTCTACTTTTCCTCTTTCATTGGTGGTGCCCACTTCACCTCTTGCACCCTGGACGACAATATAATCACCGGTAACAGGATTAAAATAAACCGCGGTTTCAAGGTCCCTTCTCGCAGCAACCATCTTGTGGTACATGGTAAAGGCTTCAGAACTGTTGTCCGGCCTGATAACTGATTCAGACGGAAGATCATTGATACCGTCTTCAGGAAGATTGTTTAACTTTTTCCTAAGTTTATAATGCAACAAAGCTTCCAACAGGTGCTGGTCATAAAAAGACTCACTTCCCTGCAATTGGGCAATGGCATCCCCAATATTTTTATAACCTTTCAATCCATTTCTGAGTGGATCAAACGATGGATCACGGTGAATTTGTTCAGAGGTAATAAAATTGTTAGGATCACTATGGTCAAATTCTATGGTCTGGGTTCCTTTTTCAACTGTTTTAGGAGTACTGACATCACTACCATTTTTAGATGGTCCATTGCCACCATCCCCACCGGCGTTACTTTTACCTTTCTTCATATTGGCACCCACTATACCATAAGCTTCATCCAGGAACATGTCCATTACCTTTGCTCTGTCTTCATTGGTACGTCTGTTGACATAACTTCCCGGAGTATTTTCCGGTTTTTCAACATTGTAATCCCTGCCCAACAGTCCACCTTTTTCTTCTACATTATAAATATGGAAAGAAAGTTCTTTGAATTGCAACAATTTAGGTGAAAGAGGCACTCCCGCTGCTTCAAGCGCTGCGATGTAACGATGAATATATTTATAGACTTCATATTCTTTAGCAGCTTCACCTGAACTACCGTAACTTTTGATAGTGGCCTCCAGTTCAGCTAGTTGAGAAGTTAGAGATTGGGTCAACTCCTTATCATTGAGTGGAGTACCTTCTTTTTTAAGGGTGCTTGCTCCGATATAAGCTTCTTCAGTATAAAAATTCGCTTCTGCTTGTTTCCTACTGATCATCTCTGCAAGTTTTGCTTTTTTCTTGTAATCAAGAGTAGCATCATATTTTTTGACCAAAGCATCAATTTCCAGATGCAATTTGTTGGCTCTTTCTTTCATCTGCTGAGGAGTAGCAGCTGCAAGTTCCCTTATCTGACTTGCATCTGAACGTTCCGCAAGCAAAGCTTCAACGCGTTTCAACGAATTTTCATTACCCTGGGCACTTTGAAGCATCCGGGCAATGTTAAGTTGCTCTGCGCGGTCTGTGATCGCAGCTTCTATCGCATCATATTCTTTATCACTCAATGAAGGATTATCCTTGAGTTCAGTATACTTCGAAAGCCTGCTTCCGTCAGTAAATACGTTCATCTTTAATAACTTTCTCCAATCATCACCAAATTTTGCATTTAAGAATGCTTCTGCTTTCTGCATATTTTTCCCTGCATTCTCACCGTGAAAGTTAAAATCCATATCGCTTCTGTCCCCCTGGGTGGCATCTGATCTCTGATGCCCATTGAAATCATCACCTGCAAACAAAGAGGCAGTGTCGTTCCTGATCCTTTGCATCCTCTGAATCATAGCATCCCCATCAGGAAAACCTTTTAATTGCCTCACTGCTGTATCCCAGTCCCCTATCTCCCGAATCATATGAACGATATCCTGGTCAGTAATTGGCCTGTTCCTATCCGCATCCTGCGCAGGTTTTCCGGAAGAATCATGTCCACCACCAATAGGAATTGTGGCATCCTGTTGATTTTTGTCTGCATTCTGATCTTGCTTATCTTTATTTGGGTCCTTATTATCTTTGTCTGCAGTTGTTGTATCCTGGTCCTGATGGGTTTTATTCGGATCAGCAGTGTCAGATGTATGGTCACCATTTGGATCAGGTACAATTCTGTCGGCTGCGTGTTTTTTGATCATGTGCTCAGCGGCGTTCGATATTTTATCGATACCAACACCCATCGCAATGCCCTGGCCATAATTGAGCATGGCGTTTTTAATGCCTTCCCCTTTGGCAAGATCTATGGCTACATTGTGTGAGTTACCTATTGCTTCCTGGGCAACTGATTTATATATTTCCCTTTTACTGATCAGAGTTCCAAGTTTCGAACCGGAAGCAATCATATTTTTAACTTTCAGAACTGCAAAGGCTCCCATCGCTCCGTCTATACCACCCATGATCAGGTCTTTCCCGGCTTGGGAGGTATCATACCGATCTCCTTTCATCAATAGGTTGGTGCCTACGGATGTTACTCCCCCCAGAACTGCAGCGGCTATTATGGCTCCTGCACCAGGGATCAGGATCCCTGCGGCAATAGTTACGGCAGTCTGAATAATCATAGTCGCTATGCCTTCGATCTGATTTCTGGTACTTTCAAAGTTTTCTCTGGTTCCTTTTGCATCTTCAATATCCTGCTCGAGTCCTTCTTTTTCCTTGTTTGAGAGCTTTTCATCAAATGCTGACACATCGAGTTCTACTTCCAGTTCGCGCTGTTCATTTTCAGCACTAAGTCCACTTGTACTGAAGGCATTGGTGATGCTGGCTCCGAGGCCGGAATTTGCCTTGGTCAGTAATTTTCTTTCAGCTTTTACGCGTTCAGCATAGTTATTTTCTAACAGATTCATGACAAAGAGTATGTAGGCTTTGTCTTTCCTGAGGTCGTTTGAGGTTTGTTTGAAAAAATAAGCAGCGTGTTTATTAAATTCATCCCTTCGATCCTGGGACAATAGATTAAAAAGATAATGAGTTACCCATTCCTTGTCCTTTGAGCCAATGATCGATTGCAGCAGCTTGGTATCTTTATCATTGTAACTTAAAACCCAGAAAAGGCTGGATTCAAATAGAAAATCCTTAACGCTGGTTCTGAATTCTTCTTTTCTTATTGATTTAAGTAAAATGTCGAAGTCAGATTTTCCAATAGAATATTTTAGGGTCCGGTCAAAGGAGTCTTTATCGAATAATTGTAATTTTTTCAAAACTTTATACCCCGGATCATCTAAATATTCAAAATTGTAGATCTGTTTAAATTTATTAATATTTTTATCCTTATAAAGAGGGTTTGAATCGAAGGCATCAATTATTGATTTCTTTTCTACGAGGGGTATTTTGGTAAAAGAAATAAGTGAATCTTTATCCTGATTTTTTATTAATTGGTCAAAAAATCGATCTTTGGCACTTTCTTTACCGCTGAGAATATTCTCTGCCAGATCAATATCGGCCTTGGTCTCTGCTGTAATTTTTTTCTCTTTGCTCTCCAAGGCCTGATTTGCACCTAACACATTACCTGTCAACACTGACCCTGCAAAAGCGAAGTCATCCATTGAAGGTAACTTTTGACCGGGCAGTTGTTCTATCATTTTCTCGTGAATAATGGTATTTCTGATCACGTCTGAAAGACTGTCTCCCCAGGATTTTTTATATTCAGCTTCAAGTTCTTTTCTGACCATGACCTCCGGATGGGCATAACATACTGAGGCATTTTTTTCCAACTTTTCAAGTTCTATGCCCTGGACATCGCGAAGTGCCTTCATCAGGGCATTTTTATCCTTTTTTTCATATGCCATCCTAACTTGGTCAATAGGTCGCACCTGTCCAAAACTGAGTATACATTTAGCTTTTAACTCTTCGTCCCCTGACAGATCTCCTTCAATTCTGCCGGCAATATTCCATTTATTGACACCATATCCTGTATGCGGTAACCAGGATTTCCCTTCAAGATCAGAATCATATTCTGTCGTATAATCTTTTTCGAGTTGCTCTATATTTTTATGACCTTCCCTCATCGCAAAATATACATTGGACTCATCAGTTCCTGAATTTTTCACGGCAATATAAAATTTGTCAGCCGGCCTCAATTTCCCGGCTTCCAGATATGCCTGTGCCATACTCCACTTAAAATCTGATTTGATGTTTGTTAGCTGTGTCCTGATCT
>JAYUWT010000268.1:0-4345 GCA_043753405.1 Saprospiraceae bacterium
ACATTTCAGTTTTGATCGGATGTTTAAATAAATGAATTTTGATTTTAAATCGAACGTTTAGACTGATTGGTTTCTAGTATTGCCATCTTCATCTATTAAGCCTTCATTTGGTAAGAATAATATCTACCTTCGTATTGTGAGAATTATAAAAATAGAAAGGGGCATAAATAATACCATTGTAATGTTTGTCTAAAATAATTTATGTCTTAACTTGCCAAAAATTACCATTCTACATGAATACAAATGATAAATTAAAAGCTGTCAGAGCTGAAATGATCCAGGAAGGTGTCGACGCACTGATAATCCCTTCCGGTGACCCACATCAGAATGAATATTTACCCGCTTTTTATAAAAGCAGGGCCTGGATCTCGGGTTTTTCTGGTTCAACCGGCACAGCTGTTATCACTTTGGATCATGCCGGAATATGGACCGATGCACGTTATTTCTTGCAAGCGGAAATGCAACTGGCTGATTCAGAGTTTGAACTTCATAGATTGAAAGTGCAGGGAGCGGCTGAACATGCTGACTGGTTAGTATCTCATCTGGATAAAAATAATACAGTGGCTTGTGACGGAAATGTCATGTCATTAGGGGCCGTAAACCTATTAAAGGAAAAATTTGAAGAGTCCGGTCTCAGATTCAGGACTGATGTGGATCCTTTTGCTAAAGTGTGGAAAGACAGGCCAGCATTATCTAAAGAAAAAATATTCCAACATGATCTGGAATATGCCGGCATGAGCAGGATGCTCAAGATCAGCATGATCAGAGATGAGATGAAAAACACAGGTGCGGATTATTTTTTGGTTACCGCACTGGATGACATTGCCTGGTTTCTCAATCTCAGAGGCCGGGATATAGAATGCAATCCTGTCTTTAATTCGTATGTCTTAATAAGCCCGGAAAAAGTTTATTTATTTATTGATTCAGGAAAGGTAGATGAAGAACTGAGAGCAGATCTCGCACAGGATAATATCCGCATCAAAGATTATGAGAGTATTTCCCATTATTTAGCAGAGATCGGATCTTCCCATTCGATCCTTATAAGTCCCGGTACCATTAGTTACAATCTGTTCCAGCAGATTAATACACTTCATGTGATCCAAAAAGATTCCCCTGTCATGATTGCCAAATCAATTAAGAACAATATCGAACAGGATCATATACGGCAGTCAATGGTCAAGGACGGCGTGGCACTAACGCATTTTTTTATGTGGCTGGAGAAAGAGTTTGCAGCGGAACGTGAACATACAGAATATGAACTCGCAATGAAATTGATAGAGTTTAGAAGCAAACAAAAGGGTTATTATGGTGAAAGTTTTGATGCTATCGTCGGTTATAATGCCAATGGTGCCATCATTCATTACAAACCGGAGAAAGAAACTTCTGCTTTGGTGAAGCAACAGGGGGTGTTGCTGGTAGATTCGGGCGGACAATATCAGGACGGTACCACGGATATTACCAGAACCATCGCCCTGAGTGAACCGACGGCAAATATCAAGGATCACTATACAAGGGTTTTAAAAGGACATATCGCCATTGCGAATATTGTATTTTCAAAGGGAACAAGAGGTATCCAGCTTGATATATTAGCCAGGCAGTTTTTGTGGGAAAAGAAAATTACTTATAATCATGGCACGGGTCATGGTGTTGGGTTCTTCCTCAATGTACATGAACCGCCACAAGGAATAACCAACGGGCTTGGGGAACGTGGAGTTACTCCAATTGCTCCGGGATCATTGACTTCCAATGAACCGGGATACTATGAAGAAGGAAGCCATGGCATAAGAATAGAGAATTTGGTCCTTTGCCAGCCCGTGGAAGGCAATTCTGATTTTCTGCACTTTGAAACTGTTACTCTATTCCCGATAGAAACTACCATGCTCGATATGAATATTATGACCAACAGTGAGATCGCCTGGTTAAATAATTATCATGTAAGGGTTTTCAGGGAATTAAAACCATTTCTCAACGATGAAGCTGTGCAATGGCTGGAAATGAAGTGTACTCCTTTAAGCTGAAGCAACTTTTTTACTTCTGGGCAACCTCATCACTATGAGGTTCAGTTCATATCCTATAAAAATGAGGAACATATTGGTCTGAAGCCAGATCATGATGGCTAATATGGCGCCTATTGAGCCGTAGATCTTATTGTAATCGGCGAAGTTGTTGACGAAGTAGCTGATCAACAATGAATCTATAATACATAAAAAAGTAGTGACAAAAGTACCAAATGCTATATAAGGGATCTTGACCTTAATGGAGGGGGCAAGCCTGTATATAAGTGTCAACAAGCCATACATTAGGATAAATACCGGTATCCACCTGGCCACCAGGATTATGACCTTGGTGACATAATCGATAGTTACATACAAACCTACGATCTTTAAGATCTGATTTGCCAATACGATCGTTATCACTGTTACCACAAGCAGCATGAACATCAGGAATGTCAGGAACATGGCCTTGAGCCTTTTTTTTGCCCAGTGTATTTCCTTAAGTGTGGCAATTTCCGACTGGTCAAAAGCCCGCATGAGGGACATGATACCATTGGATGCAAACAGCAGTGCTAAGATAAAACCAAGTGATAACAAACCTCCACGGGGTTTGATAGTATCTTTAATAAGGCTAAACAAAGCTGACTCCACGCTGACAGGTAAGAGGCCTCCTATTGAAGATTTCAAAAGATCTACTGCATT
This sequence comes from Saprospiraceae bacterium, assembly GCA_043753405.1. Classification (GTDB taxonomy): domain Bacteria; phylum Bacteroidota; class Bacteroidia; order Chitinophagales; family Saprospiraceae; genus Parvibacillus. The sequence goes on from JAYUWT010000268.1 coordinate 2,697, forward strand.
CTCAATTTGAAAGTAGGGTAGGAGGGTCAAAAGAAATATCATAAATGGAAATGATGCCAACATAAAATTAAAAGAGATCGCGCTGGACCGCATCGGTACCTTTGCTTTTTTTAAATGCACCAATAATTCTCCGAAGACCCTGAAAATGCTGCCACCCTTAAGTCCTGGCATGGTGTGGACCTTAGACCATTGAATCAGTTCCCTGTTATAAGTATTCTCGTCAAGGAACTGCTTAACTAATGAACGTTTTTTAGCCATAGAACTCCTTCATTTTTTCAAGTAATTTGTCAGGGACATCAACCCTTTTCTTAGTTTTTATATTTACAAAACATAAAGTGATCAAGCCTTTATTGACTATTTTATTCCGTTCATTTGAGAGTGTTGAATCAAAGCAGATCTCTTTATTGGGAATTACAGGTATAGTGGTTACCATCGTTAATAATTCATCATAATAAACCGGCCGCAGGAATTCGATCTCCATCTTCATCACAGGCATCATCACACCCCATTCGGTTTCCATATGGGCATAACTCAGACCAAGTGACCTCATAGCTTCCACCCTTCCCACTTCATAATATTGGGCATAATTGCCATAATACACATAGGACATCTGGTCTGTCTCCGCATATCTTACCCTCAGTTGATGTGTATGTTTGAACATGGTATCGATCTGTCAGTTAGATTATGGATTATACAACTGCTCTTTCCAAAGGACACGTCATACAGTGTGAACCTCCGCGGGCGCGTGACAATTCGTTGGAGGGCAATGTGATGATTGTGTTCTCCACAGTCGCAGGATCTAACGATCCATCTTTGAATTGTTTTAAAAACTCAGTTGCATGCATGACTTTATATCCGGCTTCTATAAATGCAGTTTCTGTGACCGGGTTGCGGTCATAAGTCAGGGCAACACCCGGTTTTATAGCAACTAAATTACATCCGTCCGTCCACTGTTCTCGTTCCTGGTATGGGGACTCACCATTGCCGGAGAAAATGAACTTCATATTGGGATTGATCTCGGCATGGATAAAATCTTTCAATGAAGGATATTTCTTATGGCTGCCATCCTGGGAGAAAACCTCCACATTGGATGAAATACCATCATAGATCATGGGTTTAAACGCTACCACGTGGTCGTGATTGATCCTCGTAAACACTGTATCTATGTGCATGCAGGACCTGTCATAGGGAATATTGACCTGTACGACGTGTTTGACAAGGCCTTTCTCCAAAACTACTTTTGCCAGTGATTTGATGGCATGTTCTGTGGTTCTTTCACTGTGCCCGATCAACAAAAATTCATCTTCAAACATCATGGTATCTCCTCCTTCCAGATTGACCCATTCGCCTTTCTTGGATGGTGGAAAACTCTCCAGCCAATTGAGGTTGATCACGCGGCCTTCATCCTGCAATTCCTTGAAGAGGGGATGGGCCCAGAAGATAAACCTAGCAAGGAAGTTCTCACGGAATCTTGCTTCTTTTGCTGCCTTGGTGATGATGACGTGATCTTTGACGATGACAGCGATATCTCTTGTGAATATGAAGTTTGGAATTGGATCAAAAAAATAATGGTCCTCTTCCTCATAATAACCTGTGATCAATACTTCTGCAAGTTTTTTATCGTCCAGTCTGTGGAAAATATTGCCAAA
>JAYUWT010000269.1:0-11799 GCA_043753405.1 Saprospiraceae bacterium
CAAAATGTCATAAGGATGGACAAATGAAACTGAAGTATTTTTTATCAAAAACTTACGGTATATCTCATCATTCAAAGTTGTACTTGAATCCTTGACCGTAACTGTGAATTTTCCCAATTCTTTACTTGAACCATTATAAACTACATAACTCAATTGCTCTGAAACTGCTTTTGGACAAGATTCAAATATAACATGAGTACTATCTGCGCTTATTTTTATTTTGGACGTAGCAGGGGAAGGCAGGAAGATTATTTTTTCATTACTACCTGGAAGGATGTCATTGTTCAGAACATTCAATATGACATTGGAATCGGTGGTATAAAGTGTGAATGCATCCTCATTAAGAATGAATGCAGACGTTTTTACAATTACTTTTTTAGATTTTTTGACGAGTTCTCCCTGATATGATACAGGTATAAAATAAACAACCTGAAAAGTATCCTTGCCTGTAAAGCCCGGATTAGGTTTGTATTTTATAATAAAAAAGTTGTCATCAGGGATATTATAGGTTGAGCCATTACTGGCTGCTTTTGAGTAATAAAATCCATTTGAGTATTTTGGAATACTAACTATAACCGAATCAGAGGGAAATATATTATAATAATCTTCATACGAATTATTTTGTGCTGTACTTAAAGTACAGCCAAAAAACAGAAGACATAATATATACAGGATTTGTATAGATTTGATCATGGTTCGTTCGTAAGGTTCTTGTTCAAAAACGATGCAATATAAGTATAATTTTACATTTAGTGCACATTTTTAACTCATATATAATAAATATATTTATATATAGTCGCAAATTTACATAATACTCGTATTTTGTGGCAACTGTTCCTATGCGAAGTACAAAATTTTATCAAATAATATCTGAGCTAACTCTTCCTGACCTAAATCGTTTTGAGAAGTTTTTACTTTCCCCTTATTTTAATGTCAATCCGGTCAATACAGAACTATTTAAAATCTGTTTTGATCTTTACAAAAACAATAAAATTGATTATTCAAAACAGGACGCATGGAATGTTGTCAAACAGGATGAGGACTATGATGATGTAAAATTCAGAAAATATATTTCAGAATTATTAAAGCTATTGCTCAAGTTTTTTGCGATTGAGGAATTAGAGAACAGGCCTATCTTGGCGTCACAACTTTTATTGGAAATAACGAATAAAAAAAAGATCCCAAAACTAGTAAATACTGCGATCCAAAGTGCTCAAAATTCTTCCAGTAAGTTTATAAACAGAAGTAGTGATTTTTATTTATATCACTTTCAAATTGAGAAAAATTTATTTTACCTCCAGGAAAGTAATATTGAATTGTATTCCAAAAAGAATGTGGAAGATATTGCCGAAAACCTGGACAAATTTTTCATTGCTGAAAAACTCAAATATTATTGCGAGATATTAGGCAGAGAAGGCCTATCTAATATTTCTTATAATTTTAATTTTATTAATGAATTATTAAGTTTTGTTGAATTACACAAGTTTTATGATGACCTGATCATCAGGATATATTTCCTGATTTACAAAACACTCTCAGAGCCACAAAAAATTGAGAATTATCATGAAGTAAAAAAATTGATTTTAGAGAATTACAGACATTTTGATGGTGTGGAATTACAGGAATTATTTGGAGCGATCCTTAATTATGCAATCATTCAAATAAATCTGGGTTCTGATATATTCCAGGAAGAAATGATCAATATATATGATTTTATTTTTGAAAAGGGTATCCTTTTGAATGAAAATTATCTAACACCATCCAAATTTAAAAATGTTATTACTACCTCCCTGAGAGCGGGTAATTATGACTTTGCTGAAAATTTTATTAATGAATTTAAATCGTTATTACCCCTCACTCAAAGAGAAAGTATAGTGACATTTTCATTAGCTCAAATTAACTTCTATAGAAAAGAATTTGATAAAGTTTTGATCAATTTACAAAAAGTGGATTATCCCGATTTAATAACAAACATTAGAGCAAAAACACTTTATTTAGCAACATTGGTTGAACTTAATGAATATGATGCTATTCTATCCTGGACCGAAAGTTTTAAAGTTTTTTTAAATAGAAAAAAAAGAGATATACCTACTAATTTAATTAAATCTTACCTAAATTTTATTGCCGTGGTGCGACCTTTAGCTTTATTAGAATTGTCCGGAGATAAGTCTTATGCAAAAATTGAAAAAGAAATCCAAAAATATTCAGGTAATATTGTCAACGAACAATGGCTGAAAGGAAAACTCACAGAAAGAAAGAAAAAATAAATTCAAGCTTTCTGACATTACCTTCCTATGAATAGAGAAAATAGAAACAAGCTCTACATTGCTATAAAGATAATGGCTGTGATCTTATTGGGCATAGTGTTATGGACTCAGTACAACAGGTTTGTTTCTGATGATATATTATCTGATAAAATCTCTTCATTTTACAAAGGAAGCTATACCATCGTTTTGAGTTCGATAATTTTGGTCCTTGTCTTTGTCAACTATATCATAGAAAGTTTCAAATGGATGATCATCATTGAACCCTTGGAGAAGATAAGTTTTATCAAGTCCTTTAGAAGTGTGATCGTGGGAGTCTTGTTTTCTATTTTTACTCCGGCAAGAGTGGGGGAGTTGGGGGGAAGAATCATCGAACTCAGAGATGAGAACCGGTTGGTTGGTTCGGCAGCAGTATTGGTTGGCAGTATAGCGCAGAATATCGGTATCTTATTTTTAGGACTTTATGGATTGGTTTACTTAGTTTATATACTGAAGATCGCTAATCCATTAGTTTATATAAGTATTCTTATACTTACGGGCTCTCTGCTTTTAATTACCTTATTTTTTTATTATAACATCGATAAGTTCATTCCTTTGGGAAGGAAGATTCCCTGGCCTAAAAGAATCACACCATATCTAAAGAAAATAACAACACTGGCTCACTACAAAAACACTACATTGACAAAAATTTTGATTTTGTCAATCTTGCGAATATTTGGATGGACGATTCAGTATGCTCTTATTATACATATACTTGCGGATTCAACAATAGGCCTAATACATGTGGCTATCATATTTATGATTTTTTTAATACAAACAGGAATTCCTTTACCACCTATCACTGGGGTCATCGCACGGAGTGGTGTAGCTGTATTTATGTGGAACCAGGTAAAAATTGATGAATGGAACGCGCTTACAGCAACATTTGTTATATATTTTTATAATCTCATTATACCATCTTTAGTAGGTTTATTCGTTCTATTATTTAACAGAAAAAATTTAAATGACAACTTATAACTTTATCCTTTTTATCCTATTTTTTAATCTTCCATTCTCATTCAAGTCTTCAGAACCAACCATTCAAAATGTAGAGGCAATTTCTAACTGTTATATTGAAAATATAGCCTTCCAGGATGATGAAGAATTAAAATACAAGGTGTATTATAATTGGGGTATAATGTGGCTTAGTGCTGCAGAGGTAGTTTTCAGAGTGAAAGAAAAAAAAGATGGTTATCACATCTCAGCGGTAGGTAAGACCTATTCAAGTTATGAATGGTTATATAAAGTCCATAATAAATATGAAGTTTTCATCGACAAAGAAACCCTTTTACCAAAATGGTCTGTTAGAATTATAAAAGAGAATAATTATACCCAGTATGAAAAAATGGTTTTTAATCAGACAGCCGGAACCGTGATTTCTACACTTGGCAAGACCGAGAAAGATGCTAAAAGCCAAACCATCATGATAAAAGATTGCGCTCATGATGTACTTAGTATCATATATTTTGTTAGAAATTATCCATTTAAAAGCTTTAAATCCGGTCAGTCTTTTCCCGTAAAAGTATTTCTGGACAGGGAAACAAACAACCTAACCGCCAAGTATAATGGTATGAAAAAGAAACAAGAGATCAAAGGAATGGGGAAATTCAATACTTATTCAATTTCACCGGGTACCATCGAAGGAAAAGTATTTGAAAAAGGTAACACTATGAATATGCTTATATCTGAGGATGGTAATCACATACCTTTATTGATAGAATCAAAACTAAGCGTGGGTAGTGTTAAGATCGCTCTTAAATCATATAAAAATCTACGCTATCCTCTAAAATCGAAGATTGAATAAAAAAGTTTCAGTTTTTTCGTGCTCCTTGTCATATATAATTCCCAATAAATGAAATACCTGGTAGGGCTCATCGCCATGCTCATCCTCTTTGCAAGTGGATATTTTTTTTCTCAATGGCTCCAACTCAGACAGGCGGAGAAAGAGAGTATTAAAAGTGAAGTTATTCTGAATCAGATCAAGGAAGTTTCCAAATTGGTTACTGTGGAAGGCTATTTTTCCGAGATGTATAACTATAAAAACTATTACAATTACGAATGGAGCATTTTTACCAAAAAAGCACTGGTGAGAGTAAAAGCCAGGGTTTCCATGGGTGTCGACATGAATAAGGTTCAGATGACTTTTGAAAATGAAAATAAGATCGTAAGAATTAGCAGGTTACCTGAACCTGAATTGATCAGCGTGGAGCATGACATCGATTATTATGATATTACAGAAGGTACCTTTAATTCTTTCACACCGGAAGATTTTAACAATATAAATAGTGACGCCAAGGATTATATTGTAAAGATTGCCTTGAAGAGTGATCTTCCCAACAGGGCAAAGATCCAGAGTCGGAAATCGATGGAGACTATCAAATTGATCGCCGAATCTGCAGGATGGAAGGTTGTTTTTGAGCAGACAGTTATTAAAGGTTGAAGAGGTTAGGAGGTTAGGAAGTTCAGAGGTTAGAAGGTTAAGAGGTTAGATTATTAAATAGTGCGGAGTTTTTAATAATTACTTTTACATTTTTCAAAGGTAGATGGTAGAAGTTAGATGTTAGATGGAGTTTGCTTTTTGTATCAAATTTTATACCATAATTTAAAATGAGAATTTAGATTATAGAATTGCTATTGAGGAAATCTTCATTCACCATTCACCATTCACCATTCAACCCTGCATAACATCTGCATCCTCCTTTGTCGGTGCATCTATAGCGCGGAACTTCGCATATCTGCGCATTCAACATTTTTCAAAGGTAGATAGTAGAAGTTAGATGTTAGTTTACCAGTATACCGCAATTGCTGCGGGATCCAAAATCAAAATGATAACAAGATACCAGCGATATAATTTTTACTTTTTGTCTTGACACAAAAAGTAACAAAAAAGTCAAGGCTGTATAAAATTTTTAACGCTCACTCACTCCGAAAATGCTCAAAAAATTACGCAAAACCCTACAAGGCTTCGTGCCTCCGCTGTGTAGGATTTTGCTATTTTTTGGCATTTTCTTCAATCATTCACTAAATTTTATAAGGCCATTCCCGCACAGATCTTACATTCCATCAAATGCAAATATTCAATTCTTAACATATTGACTTACAGTACTTTGAAATTAGTTATATAGAAGATGGAGTTTGCTTTTTGTATCAAATTTTATTCCATTATTTAAAGTGAGAATTTAGATTTTGGATTATAGAATAACTTTTGCTGAAAACTTCATTCAACATTCAACATTTAACATTCTTTTAGGTGATCTGCACAATCGTTATTCCATCACCGCCTGCTTCAGGAGCCGGATGACTTATGGTCATAGGGATGTTATATTCTCTTAATTGTTGTTTTACAACTCTTTTTAAAGTACCATCCCCTTTACCATGGAGTATTTCAACATTAATTTTTCCTGCAATTAAGGCGAGGTCAAAAAATTCCTGAATTTGCTGAATAGCTTCATCCTTTCGCAAACCTCTGATATCTATCTTATCCTTTGCATGACCGGTAGAAGAAATGATATCAGTATAAACACCCTTGACACGTCTGAGATCCTGAGGTTCCCTTTCTACTTGCAATTGAGCTATAGGAACAAGTACAATTAACCCTCCCATGCTTACTTTTGCATTTTCTTTTATTATTTCGATCACCTTGCCTGTCGTGCCACTTGTTTTTAACCTGACAAAATCATCCACTTCAATTGTCGATTTAATGATTTGTTTCTTGTCGATTGTGTTCGTTTCTTTACTAAGTAAAGCTACCTGTGTAATTAATTTCTCTCTTTCTTCTTTTTTCTGAAGTGCTAAAGCTTTGATCTTATCAAGATTGTTCTCCCTCGCCAGTTCTTTGATTCTTGATTCTATTACTTCTGATTGAGCTGTTAAAGCGTTTAATTGAAATTCTTTGACGTCCTGCCTTAAACGCTTACGTTTTATTTCAAATTCACTCAATTGATTTTCATAATTTGCGATTAGCCTGTCCAGCTTTTTTTCTTTTATCTGAAGATCTGCAATTTGTTTTTCAAGGGCATTTTTATTGCTTTGAAGGTCATTTAATAGCTTGTCTACTTTATATTTCTTAGATCCTAACTTTTGTTCGGCATGATGAATTACAGATTTAGGCAGGCCATTATTTCTGGCCAACTCAAATGCAAATGAACTACCGGGACTCCCTAATTTGAATATATAAGTAGGTTTCAGTCCATTTGAATCGAACAGCATTGAGCCATTTATTGCTCCGTGATGATTGTGTGCATATAATTTCAAAATTGAATAGTGTGTAGTAATTACTCCCCAGCTTTCTTTTTTATTCAAATGTGCCAATACGCTTTCAGCTATCGCTCCTCCCACTTCCGGATCAGTTCCGGTACCAAATTCATCAATCAGGATTAATGAGCGTGCATTCACATGGTCGGTAAAAAATTTCATGCTTTTGAGATGGGAGCTGTATGTACTAAGGTCCTCTTCCAATGATTGTTTATCACCTATATCAGCAAAGATTCTTTCAAAAATTCCAAACTTACTTTCCTTATATACCGGCACCAGAAAACCACTTTGCACCATAACCTGCAATAATCCTGTGGCTTTCATTAGGATAGATTTACCTCCCGCATTCGGTCCCGAGATCAGCAAAATCCTGTTACCATCATCCAGATGCAGATCAAATGGGATAGTAGGTTTGCCGGTTTTTTGATTTTTAATATATAGCAATGGATGAAAAGCTTTTAACACTTCATAATGAGGGGTCTTGATTAGTTGTGGCATTTCACCATGATAAAGTAAAGAAAGTTTCGCCTTTGCCCCTGTGTAATCAAGATATGATATACATTCCAGGTACTGGACGAAGGTATCATGCCCTTTTCCTAAGTCATTGCATAGATTTTTTATAATCTTAACTATTTCTCTGATCTCTTCATGTTCCAATTCGAATAAATCATTATTAATAAGGATCAATGGCTCAGGTTCTATGAAAACTGTCTTTCCGGTTTCAGATTCATCATGGATAATACCGGGTATTTGTCTTTTATGTTCTGCAGGTACACTTAAAACCCTGCGTCCATTTCTATAGGATTCCAATGATTCTGATAGATATCCTTTATTTTTATATAAACTTACCAATTGATCAAATGCCTTCTCCAATTCATTTTTCTTGCCTGAAATAGACTTTCTTATCTTCACCAGTTGCTCCGATGCATTGTTTTTTACAAGGCCTTGTTCATCCAGGACCTGATTGATCTTTCCCAAATAATAAGGGTCATATTCGACAGATATTATTCTTCTGGTAAGTAATGGATATAGTTTGGATTGCTTTGAGGATCGGGCATAGTTGTCCAATAACCTGGAGACTTCCAGGACCTGTTTCAATGCTGCGATCTGTTCCAGTTCCAGAAAGTAATCATCGATCTTCAAAAACTTCAAGAACACTGAAATGTCTGAATAGTGTTGACTCGGAAATGCTTCACCGGAATCAATGGAATGTTTGAATTCTGTGGTCTCTTTTAATAAATTTTCAATAATGTGAAAATCTGTCTCGAATTTTATATTTTGTATCAGATCCTTGCCTGGATCACCTTTACAATATTCAATCGCTAAATGAATTAACTTATTAAATTCTAATACTTCGAAAATATCTTTGGGATAAAACAATTTTTTTCAACTTTTGCTCAATAACAATAACAAAGACGTCAAAGTTTAATTTATTTAAATAATGCTACAAATAATACTTTACTATAAAATCACCAAACTGTTCTGAGCCAATAACTTTCCTGTGTCGGAGGTGACCAGCACACGATAAGTACCGGCCACTAATGCTGGAGGTAAAATCAAAGATTGATTTTCTGATGAATTGATCCTGGTTTCAAAAGTTATTCGGCCAGCAGAATTTATAAATGAAATAATACAGATTTCATTTAAAGCTATATTTTTGAGATCTGTTAGGTCTACAGAAAGTTTAGTTTGTGCCGGATTAGGATATAAGGATATATCTGCTGATTCTTTATTTCCATAGTTGGAAAGAATGGATGGATCCACATTGCCGGTTGCATATTCGCCTTGTAAATATTTTGATATCACAAATGACCCTTTTTTATCTGTACTGATACCTCCATTTTTTGTATAAAATGGATATATAGACCAATCCTCGAGGCCATTTATCCTGAAAAACAGCTGAATGCTATCTTCTCCATTTAGAAGTAATTCAGAATCCCAGGTGGTATTATATTCAATTTTACCCAACATTGTAACCAACTCCGGATCAGCTAAAGTGAGTTTCCAGAAATGTTGATCATTCATTTTCACACCGGGATCGATGCTGGGATCAGGTGATGTGTAGTGATGTTCAGCATAAGCCCATGTTGAATCTTTGATCTCTGAAACTGTTACAATTAAGTTAGAGTATGAAAAATTAGGACTTCCTGTCTTTGTTATATTTCTCAAAGAGTTGAATTGTGCTAAATTCAATGTAAGTGGAGCATTTATAAATACAGCTTTTGGATTGAATGTCAAGGTAAGAGGAATGGTTGTGATCTCACCTGTGCATATTACTTTTTGAGTGATGAGTTTGTTATCATGATCTACAAATGTAAGGGAAACGGGTGCATCGGTGAGAAAACCATTTGATTTTAGAAGTTTTTGTTTAATTATTACCTCATGGGTATTCACAGAAAAATCCAAAGGTCTGAAATCCTGAATAACAAAATCATAAAATCCAATATCAAAAACCCACCTGTCGAAGAAATTGGTCAGATCTATACCTGAAGCTGCTGACAACGCATCCCTGTAGGTAATTGCAGTCAAATTACTGTAAGCATAATCTTGCAACACTTTTTGCTGTGCTGTTCTAAATAGATCATCCCCCAGGTATCCTCTCAATGAATGCATGACCATGGCACCTTTTTTATAAGTTGTAGTGCCATAAGTTATATCCTTGGGCATAGGTGATAAAGGTAGATATCTACCATCATCTATGTGTGCCTGTTTTATCACTTCCAATCTGTTGTCTGTAACCGTCCTTTCAAAAGAATTCCTGTCATTGATATATTCATCGAATAAATGAGCACCATATTCTGCATTACCTTCTTTTATCCACATATCAGCCTGAGTCCGTAAAGTAAGGAGATCCCCCCACCAAAGGTGACATAATTCATGACTCATCAGCCTCCTTGATTCAGCGCCACCACTTGTTGAATTGACAGGATAAGCGATGCAATTAGGGTGTTCCATAGCTCCTCTCGTCGTCATTACATAACCCACTCTCTCAAACGGGTATTTCCCATACCAGGATTCTAAAGCATCTACTGCACTGTTTAAGTTTTTAAAGGAACTGATCACGTTTGCCTGATCACCTGGTTTGCTGATCAACTTAACGGGGATATCTCCATAGACTGCATGGTGTATATAATCATATGAAGTATAAGTAGATGCAGCTATTGCGGATAGATATGTAGGAATAGGTTGGATCATTCTGAATGTCCTGATTCTTGACTCAGCATCAAAAACCTGTTCATCAGTTAAAGTTCCCACTGAGAATGATGTTATATTGTTTTTTGTGATCACTCTATATGTATAAGTGCTCCTTTCAACAAAATTGTCAAAACATGGAAACCAACTTCTGCCAAAATTATGAGGATCATCGGTTAGCCCGATTCCAAGATTATAAGCTATGCCGTCTTCAAAATAGAATCCTCCAAAACCGGAAGAACTAGTAGCCGGAGTACCCTGATAAAATACAGTTACTTTATAATTTGTTCCCACCTCTAAAGCCACCGGAGCTTGTATTTGGAGTAAAATTTTATTGTAAACATAGGAAGTATGAATATCTTCAAAATATACTGAATCAACATTAAGCCTGATCAAGTCAAGGGGTAAAATGACAAGTCCGGATATTTTTGGGGTAAATTCAACCACAGCCTTACCTATTAAAAGATTGTTGGTCATCTTCCTGAGATCTATTGTAAGGTCATAATCCAAAATATCAAAAGAATCAGAACGTTCCGGAGTGGCCGACCAAAGATTGTTTTCTAGTTGACGATTAACATTTTTGTTTGCTTGTTTATGGCGCATGTGGCATCCATACATTTCCAAAGGTTGACTAAATATATCAAAGCATAAAAAGAAAGTAAATATTGTAAAAATTATAGATTTCATTTGATAGATGTTTAAGTTATAATGTCTTGGCCTAAAATGGGTTCAAATAGTTTGTCACAATACCTAAAGAATTGTTGCTTTGGCTGCATCAAGCATTGCACGGGTATCTTCCTGGTTTTTACCCTGGGCGTATACTCTTAATACAGGTTCTGTGCCTGAAGGCCTGATCATGATCCATCTGTCGTCGCCGTAGATATATTTGAAACCATCGAGCGTTTCGGTTGATATCACATTATCTACTCCAAATTTGGTATAGATACCTTCTTTGCAGGATTGTATTACATTTTGTTTTTGCTCTTCCGTGATATGCAGGTCGTCCCTGTCAAACCAAAAAGTGCCTATTTCAGCATAAAGGTCCTGGATCAATTGTTCCAATGATTTGTTGGTACTTGCCATAAATTCAAGTATCATCAATCCGATCCAGATACCATCACGTTCAGGAATATGACCTTTCACAGCCAGTCCTCCACTTTCTTCACCACCTACAAGGACATCGCGTTGAGTCATTATCTCTGCAATATATTTAAAACCTATTTTGGTTATTTCGCATGGCAGGTTGTATTTATTTGCAAGTTCCCTCATTTTGTCGGTCACTGAAAATGTAACCACTACTTCCCCGGATAACCCCTTATATTTGTGCAAATAAAATAGTAGCAATAGCAGGATGTGATGGGAGTCGACAAACAATCCATTGGAGTCAAACATTCCAATGCGATCGGCATCACCATCATTGGCTATCCCGATCGATATGGATGGATCATTTAAAATAAGTGAAGACAATTCTTTCAAATTTTTCATAATGGGTTCCGGTGCCTGACCCATAAAGGATGGATTGTCCTCACAGTGTAAAGGAATTACATCGGGTAACAATCTTAACATAGCTCTTTGTCCCGCCCCATACATTGCATCATAGGCCACTTTAATACCGCTGTTTTTTATAAGATCAAGATCAAAACCTTCTACTGCATGAGCTACGTACATGTCTTCAAGTGCAACAAGTTGAGCCATACCTTCTTCCACATACTCTTCAAATGATTTACCGGCTTTTGAGTATTCATCAGGGATCAGGTCTTCGACTTCAGTGATATCCTGTGGAGTGGACGGTCCTCCGAAATTGGATTTTAATTTGTAACCATTATAAGATGGTGGATTGTGGCTAGCAGTGATCACTATACCAAGGTCAGCCTTTAATTTTACTACTCCCAAAGAGATCATTGGAGTTGAAACATAATCCTTAGCGTATAATACTTTGATCCCATGATGACAAAATACTTCTGTAACAGCTTTTAAGAACATCTCTCCACCAAATCTACAATCATGCCCCACAACAGCCGTACTATACTTATTCAGATTCATCCACAGT
>JAYUWT010000270.1:0-11770 GCA_043753405.1 Saprospiraceae bacterium
ATTAAATACCTCTTCAGATGGTCAACAGCAATTGGAAGATCAGTTTAATGCTACATTATTAGAAATAAATAAAACTGACTTAGCAAATTTAAGTAAAAATATATACTCAATTTATGTGTCACCTGATGGGGTTAGTCACAAAGAGGTATTTAATAATGCAAACATACCTGGTTGTAAATCTCATATAGTTTGGAAAGATAATTCTGATGATGTTTCTATTGTTATGATTTTAAAGAAAATTTTAAATAATGAATCAGAAGGTGAGACGGAGCCGATTAATGAAAATATTGCCTATACAATTAAAGCATTTATACAATTTATAAATTCAGGATTCAAATCAGAACTACAAGAAGAAAAAGTCCGAAAGGAGAAAGGCGAGGATGTAATTAAAAATGAAGAGGCTGGTATAGAGGGGAAATTAATGACAATTCGAGAATTATTATTAAACGAGAATATTTTCGAAGGTAAAAATATGCTAGTTAATATGTCTCCAACTAATCCATCACTTTATATGAATTTAGAAAACAGCAAAATACAATTACTTTTAAGGAATTCTGCTAAAGATCTGGGTTATTTCAACATAAAGGCTCTTAATTCACATGACCCTAATTTTGAAAATTTAGCATTAAAAATGAATGCAAAATACTTATCTTCTAATGGTAGATATTTTAAAATACCCGGTTATAAAAAAGGATTTAATGTCAATGATTTTCAAATTATAGAAACCATTAAAAAAATCAAAGAAAGACTCGAAAGCGCTTAAATTCTATCCATCCAATACCTCCATATAATCACCATTGCCATAGTATCCAATTCGCAATATTGAAGTAATATTTTTCTAAGTTGCGCTTTTCGGGCATGATCATTTGGGTCAGTACCGAACATGTATTCGTGGTAAAAACGCATTGCTCCCGTACCATCCTGGACGACTTCTTCATTTTCAAGGGCATTGTAGATGGGCTCGAGATTGTCGTAGGGATTGGCGTTCGAGCCGGATTCTGAAACGTATTTGCTGAACCATGGATTGGAATGCAGGTACTCATTATTATTCCAGATGGCAGGCAAAACTTTTTTTATGGAGGTTTTGCCCTTCATGTCAGGATGGAAATAGTATTTCAAGGTAAAATCATTCAAGTCTACAAATCTTCCTTCCCGACCTTTATCTTTCGTAATATTAATTAGCCAATTTTTTAGAACATCATCCTTATAATTGTAAGCTTCCATCTGCTTCAACACATCTTTGAGGATTGTATTTTCGAATGAACTCCACATTAGAGGAGTCCCTGTTTCTCCAATTTGATTCATCAATGCTTTTGCGAAGCGAAAATTCGGGAAGTCATATTCGTCATTCAGAAACTCAGAATGAATAGGATCTCCACCCGGTCTCTCAATGGTATGACAACTCCATTGAAATGCAACTTTTTCATAAGCCCTCATTCCTTTGTGGTGCGGAACTGCTCCGGAATATGTTTCAAAATCAATAAAATGCAATGGATAAACCAGGCTTTCCAAAGCCCCTTTCAAACTAGGATGTATGTATTCTTTGTTTTCTCTTGTTTGATTAAATTGCAGTAACTGACGTTCACCTCTTGGGCCATACTCTCCATCGGCTCTTCTGAATCGTTCTACATCCAAATCCCAAAATGAAACTCTTTTATTTGTAATCAATTCATCAAGGTAGCCTTTGATCGATCCACCATGGTGTAAATCAAAAATATTAGGGGAGGTGTCCGCCAGGTCTTGCCAGCAATCCCTGAATCCATTTTTTTCCTGCTCACTGCCTAGGTTAAATTCACATTTACTACAATTTTTATTTATGGAAAAATGTTCGGGTTGAATTCCATTTTGCAAAATATCCTGAAAGGATAAAGTTCGTTCACTGATGAGACCTAATAAGGTATTAACTTCATTATCTACATTAAACATAGAAAGCAGATAATCATCTTTAAGTTGATTAACAAAACTGAGTCTGTTTGCATCATTTTCATATTTGAATTTAATAAGCGGTCTTTGCAAACTGCCTCCGTTTCTTGCCGGTAACTCATCCATTTCAAACTTTTCATCTACCATTTCAGAAGCGGAAAACCAACCTGCAAGACCTTCAATGGTCGTTCTTTTAGCTTTATCGGGTAATAAAAGGTAAGAGTGTATTTCATACTCAGGGTATAATTCTTTAACAACTAAAGTTTGGTATGCAACATCTTCTATGTTTTCCTGAAGATTTTTAATCGTCTTACTTCGATCTTCTTCATCGTCATGAGACTTTGATTTGACCTCAATGATATCCAGAACATTTCCTTTTTTCTCGAGAATATCAGTTCTAACTACTTTTCCATTCGATAAAAAAGTAGCTTCAAATAAAGTAATATTTTCATTTTGCTCAAGTAGTTGTCTTGTTTTTTCAAATGCCTGTTCCAGCGATTCGGCATTTACCTCTATTGCACCAGGATACATAAGTTGAGCATATTTGGAAACAATGTGACCACCTTTGGCCAGCATTTCCATGTACTCATTCTCATCATTTTTAGTTTTGTAAGAAGCTTTCTTGTAAATTAATTTTTTTGGACAGGAAGAAGCAATTTTAAAATCAGACTTGGATAACATAGTTAATTTTTTGAAAATGATGTGACGGCTATAAAATGATTTTTTCGAAAAAAACAAACAATATAATTGAATTTTTTTAATAATACAATAAAGTTCATAAAATAGTCCTTCGGTGACTAAGTATGAAAGGCTGACACAATAGTAACCCCAGAACAACGCCACGGCTGACCTATGATAGACCAATCTAATCAATCTTTAAAAAGAATTTTATTTAAAACAGATTGGGATAATCTGTAATGATACCGTCTACTTTCAGATCGATCAAAATCTGAATTTCTTCTTTCGTATTTACAGTCCACGGAATGATCTTCATTCGCTTTTCATGACAATAAGTAACCGCCTCAGCACTGACCGTTTTATAATAAGGACTATAGATGTCCGGTGTAAAACCAAGTTCTTCGAGATTAACAGCAATGGTTTTAGGATTTGCCGTCAGAAAAGCAAGCGTTACATCAGGATATTTATTGTGAATAAGCCTGAGCGGACGAACATCAAAGGACTGAATATTCATTCGCTCCATGATCATTTTGCTTTTGCACACTTCCAGGACCAATTCTGTGAATTCCGGTGGTTCAGGATGAAATAGACCATCCGTCTGAGGAGTTGACTTTATTTCAATATTGAAATAAGGCATTTTCATTCCTTTCAATTTGGCATATACATCCACCGAATCGATCAGTTCAGACAATAAGGGTTTATAGGTTGGAAAATTCATCTGCTCGGGAAACCTTGCATTATGCTTGCTGCCTACATCGTATTTTTTTATTTCAGCATAGGTCATATTGAACAGATTGTGCAGTTTTTCCTCTTCTACTGAGATCTTATCCCCATCAGGTTTCATAGAAATTTCAGAAGTGAAATATGGATCATGCGATACCACTACCTTCCGGTCTTTTGAGATCACCACATCCAATTCCAAAACCTGGACACCCAGATCCAGAGCTTTTTTCATTCCAACTATTGAATTTTCAGGCAACAGTCCCCGACATCCGCGATGGCCTTGTTTAATCACAGTCTGTTGGGAAAATATGTTGTTAGACAGCACCATCAACACCAAATATAATCCAATTTTTTTCAGCATATTTTTTAATAAATTTAGGAACCTTATCCGTTTTGATATCAAAATTCCATTTTATATTTAACAAATGGATAAATGTTTCCTTTAACGAATTAATAATTAATTATTAATTTTCTACGCGCCGCTTAGCGATGCAACAAGATTATTTGAGCCGTCAGATGTCCTTCACCTGATGAAACACTCTTTTAATGATTAAAGCAATTTTGATAAATGAATCTGGGAAACCATCGGACGTCTTCCGTCCTCTTCGCGCAACTTTGCTTTAATTAGCGAATCTTTGCGTCACAACCATTCATCATTCACCATTTATAATTTATCATTTTCGGGTAAACCCGTACACGCTCTCCCTCTCATCCTTCTCACCTTTCAACTTATTAAGAATGATCTGTGCTGCGATCATGCTGAAGGTAATTCCATTGCCACCATAACCCAGGGCGAAATACATATTGGGATAACCGG
The DNA here is from genome assembly GCA_043753405.1 of Saprospiraceae bacterium. Taxonomy (GTDB): domain Bacteria; phylum Bacteroidota; class Bacteroidia; order Chitinophagales; family Saprospiraceae; genus Parvibacillus. Next base: position 4,142 of record JAYUWT010000270.1, read on the forward strand.
GGTACTCACCGATGTAGGGCAGGCCGTCTTTGGTAGAGCTAAAAGTGCCGCACCAGGCCATGTCACACTTCAGGTCGATATCAGGAAAAAGGGTTTTAAATGCATCCAGTAATTTTTGGGTCTTGCGCGGAAGAAGTGAGTCGCGAACCTTATCATTTTTGTAGTTGATATCCTCTCCGCCGATCATGATTCGATTGTCCTTTGTAGTACGCAGGTAAAAATAAGGCCTGGCTGTCTCCCAAATAAGGCTTTCTTCATGCCACAATTGTTCCGGTCGCATTGGCTCAGATACGAGGGCATAGGTACTTAATAAGTCCATGACCTTCTTAGGCAGGAAAGCTCCTGCTTCAAATCCGGCAGCCACGATGAGGTATTTGCATTTGATGACTTTGTCAGAAGTTGTGACCAGTTCATAACCTTGCTCTGTGGCCTTGTGCTTAACTATCTCCGTGTAAGGATAGAGCTCGAGTCCGTTTTTTTCATGATGATGGCGGATGAGGCCGGAAGCTGATTTGTAAGCATCCATTTGTGCAGAAACATTGTTGTACAAACCTCCTTTTCTGTCGATCTTGTAAACTTTCTTAAGGTCATCCTGCGTCATAAATTCTACGGGAAGCTCATATTTTACGCGGGCCTCATATTCCTGTTCGATCTCTCTTAAACCTTTTTTATCAGTTGCAACATATAAACTTGAACGCGGTTCAAATTCTGCATCTACTCCGGTTTTTTTAAATACATTTTCCAAATCTGTGATAGACTGAAGACATCCGCGGTAGGCTGTTACGGCCGTCCGTTCCGTCACTTTTTTCAATAATTCAAACAAAGGAACATCGATCTCATATTGTAGTTGAGCAGTACTGGCTGCCGAACTTCCGGTTCCAATGGACCTTTTATCAAAAATAGCGACTTTGAATCCATGGCTGCACAATTCATGTGCTACCAACGCTCCCGTTATGCCCGAACCGATGATGGCCACATCGATGGAAATATCCTGCTCCAATTCGTGAATATGATTGAATAAAGGATTTTTCACGAGCCAATAAGGAAAACCTGCGTATAGATCCATGGATAATTATTAATTATAAATGATGAATTATAAATTCTTAATAAGTGAAGTGAAGGCCATATAAGAAAAAAATGTTGTAAAGATTTTACTCTGACTCCCTCCGACTTTCCTCCGACTTCAGACTACTGACTTCTGATTTCTGACTTCTGTCTTCTTGCATTGCGTCCTTTGCGCCCTTCCTTTGCGCCTTTGCGTGAACCTGAACTTTTGACTTTTAAGCTTTGAAATCTGACTCCTGATCTCTGACACCTCATATCTATGAGTATTCTATCAAAAATTTTAGAAGTACTTTTTCGGCTTTTATATTATGGTCTTTGGTAAGTTCTTTGGTTTTTAATGGTATTAATAACTTATCCAGTTTCCGGGCCTCATAAGAAGTAATCAATCCGGGATGAATATAATATTTCTTGCTTACTGTACGCGTGTTGCCAAGTCGTTCAGCTACTCCATCCACGATTGCAATAACATTCTTTTTGCAATTGCTGTCACAATCAAAATCCTCTGTAACAGCCATGAGTTGTAAAGCAAGGACACAGCCTGCCCAGGTTCTGAAGTCCTTACTTGTAAATTCCTCATGCATATAGGTCTTAAGATAATCGTTTATGTCACCGGAATCCAGCCTTTTGATCTCCCCATTTTCATCATAATATTGAAATAGCTCCTGGCCCGGCAGTTCTTTTACATTTTTTAATAATCTTGTCAATGAACTATCTTTCAAGGCAATCTCATGTTCGACACCTTTTTTTCCTTTAAATGTGAAAAATGCTTTGGAGCCACTTATTGTGACATGCTTATTCTTGAGCGTAGTCAGCCCATATGATCCGTAAGCTTTCTCATAAGCTGAATTGCCTGCACGGATGTAGGTTTCATTCATAATACTAAGAGCTATGGCGCTCACTTTTTCCCTGGTCAGAGTTTTTTTCCGGATATCTTTTGAGATTTGCCGGCGCAATAAAGGCAGTCTTTTACCAAATTCAAGTATTCTGCCAAACTTATTGTCATTTCTGACCTTCGACCATCTGGAATGATAACGGTATTGTTTTCTTCCCAAGGCATCTACTCCGGTAGCCTGTAAATGGCCATTGGGATAAGGACAAATCCATACATCTGCCCACGCGGGCGGCAGCACCAATCCAAAGATCCTGTCCAGAATGACCTGATCCTTCACCTCATTTCCATCATTGTCAATAAATATAAATCTATCCCCTTTTTTCTTTCGTGTATAACCCCTTGATCCTGAAGTAACATAACGTAACTTCATTGCCTTGGCTATATCCTGCGGAGAAACATTTACATCGGTCATTATTTTTGATTCTGAACCATAACAACACAGTTTTTTTATCTAAAGTTGCTTTATGGAAATTCAATTTTATACTAATTTTTGAACTTTTTTATCTAAAATTTCCTTGAAGTTTTATTCAAAATTTATCTGATCCATTTCCTTTCAACCGGTTATTCTTAAGTTACTTCTGCTTTATCTAAAAAGTGAAGTTCATCAACAATAATATTTATTGCTTAACCGGCATTTATTTTTGAATCAAAAAGGAATCAATTATTCATAATAAATCAAAGCAGATGAAAAAAGTAGATCCGGCAAAAGCCTCAGGACACAAGACATTAAGAGAAAGACTAAACCCTTCTTCCATAATTAAATCAATTGTTGATAATATAACATCTACCATACCCGCATTTGGTGGTAATGGTTCTGCTTCTGTTAAGAAAACTAAAGTTGCCAATAAATCTGCTGTTAAAGCCGTTTCCGGCAAAGCTGCTCCGACCCGGGCAAAGGTGACAACCGCTAAAACTAAAGCATCATCTACCAAACCAAAGGGATCGGTTGCAAAAGTCACTTCATCTGCTAAACCTAAGTCAGTAAGTGCAAAAGCTTCCGGGGCCTTATCTAAAAAAACTGGTACCGGCATTGAGGGGTCTAAATTTTTCAAATTGTTTCTCGATGAGCTGAAGGACATCTACTGGGCAGAAAAAAATCTAGTAAAAGCCCTTCCAAAAATACAAAAAGGCGCCACTTCCACGTCATTGAAAAATCTTATTGGGGCCCATCTGGAAGAAACTAAAATTCATGTTACAAGAATAGAAGAGGTTTTCTTCTTACTTGACAGAAAACCAATGGCCGTAAAATGTGAAGCTATGGAAGGGCTTATAAAAGAGGGTGACGAATTGCTTAAAGATCTTGAAAAGGATACTATGGTCAGAGATGCAGGTCTTATCATTGGTTCTCAAAAAATAGAACACTATGAAATAGCTGCTTATGGCAGTCTGAGTACTTTTGCTAAAAAACTTGGGAACACAAAGATCGTAAAGCTCCTGGAAGCAACATTGGCTGAAGAAAAGAGAGCTGATTTTAAATTAACCAATATAGCAATGAAAAGTGTAAATGCTCAGGCTTCTAAGGAATAATTAATATTCCGATTCTTTCAATCAATTTACAAATGGACCAAGAAGCCTCCTGTCGGCACCACTCTAGAAGCTAGGGTTTATATACATCTTTGTATGCCGCACTTTCAGCGCTCGTATATACGATATTCTTACCCAGCGCTTCGCACTGGGCTTTGCAATTGTGGCCTTTCAGGCCGTTGCTCATAGATTATAATTTGTCATAAACTTTGAAGAATTGTATATAACTATTGATAAACTAAAATTCTTCGAATTGCCTGAAAGGCATAAATTACAGAGCCCGGTGCAGCACACCGGGTGATTTAGAAGAATGACTTCCCCAATGAGACTCATTTATAATTAATAATTTATAATTAATAATTACCTGCCTTTACTATTTGCATTTGGTTTTTTAGGAACTTTATAACCTTTTTTATCTGCCTCAGACAAAGCAATGGCAATAGCTTGTTTTCTATCCGTTACCTTATCCCCGCTCCCACTCTCAAGTTTACCTGCCTTCATTCTTCTGACAGTCTTAGCGACATGTGTCTGAGTTTTTTTAGAATACTTTGCCATGATTTTTTTATTTTATTTTATTTAAAAAATTGATCATATCCATGAGTTACATTTTACCCCAATATGACTAAATTAAACGAACTGAAAATCTTATTATACAAATTAAATTATTCGTAAAAAATGACTCCCCCTACCCCCTCTAAGAAGCTAGGGCTTATACACAAATAAATTTATGATATTTGTAAAGACTAAATATAATTAAAATGAGTGAACTACAACGCACTAGTCTGATTGGTGACAAGAGACTGGAAAAAAAGGGGCTGCCCACCGGCTCTATAGAAAGCTGATCCTCAAGCCAGCCTAAAATAATTACCATACTGACAAATCCGGCTAAACTCAAAATTGGCAAAAGGCATTTTTATTCGATTCTGCAAGTGATATGTTCCATTTCGCCAATTTCTCAAACTGTACCCTGACTTGCCGTATGGTTCCAATTATTTTACTTGCCTAGAGGGCTTTCTATAATGCCGGGTGCCTGAGCGCAGTCACAAAGTGACCGAGCGCAATATTGGCGAGGGAACCGGGCATCCCAAAGCCCGGCGTGTAATAATCATAAAGCAAATTACTTCCGGCTTCACAAAGCCGGACTTGCAGTTAATGACTGATATATTTTACCAGTCTCTGCCCGCATGGCCATAATGCCGGGTTTCACGGCACTTCTTTCTTCGTCAATATTTTACTTTATGTCGAAAATAATTGTATAAATCTTTGTTTCCATTAACTTTATCCATCATTAACCAAAAAATAGATATAATGGGAACAGTACTTTTGATTTTTATCGGATTAGCGGTCCTGCTGGGCCTTTATTTCATGATTACTTATAATAAGCTGGTTACACTTCGCACCAAAGTGGCAGAGGCATGGAGCAGCATTGAGGTAATGCTTAAAAAGCGCCATGACCTCATCCCTAACCTGGTAGAGATCGTCAAAGGATATGCTTCGCACGAAAGACAGACGCTGGACAGTGTAACACAGGCCCGCACCCAGGCGGCCAGCGCTCAGACCGTACAGGAACACCAGCAAGCTGAAAGCAACCTTAACAGGGCAATGATGAACCTGTTTGCCGTAGCTGAACAATACCCCGATCTGAAAGCCAATACCAATTTTCTTTCGCTGCAGTCGGACCTAACCGACCTGGAAAGTGATATCGAAAAATCAAGAAGATATTATAATGGCACTGTGCGCGATAATAATATCGTGATTGACTCTTTTCCCAGCAATATGGTGTCAGCAATGTTTAACTTCGTCAAATCTGAATTTTTCGAACTCAAAGATAAAAGTGAAACGGCGGTACCCAATATTAAATTCTGATCATTCGCACTGACCAGAATTGATATTTAATAACCTAATTACACCCCATATCATGAGCTCTTTTTATTATTATCGATATCCTACATCGGACCATTTTTATAAATTTTATTTTTTATTAATTACCTTATTTTCCTGCACGGCAGCATTTGGGCAGACTGAGCGGATCACTTCCTTTGATTCGCAAATCAGGATCGATACCTCCGGCGATGTGTACATTACGGAAACCATAAAAGTAATTTCCAATGGCGAAGAAATAAAGAGGGGTATTTATCGCAGTTTACCATTGACGAGAGTTATTGCCGACCAACCGACCCAACGAATAAAATATGATATAATAAAAGTGTCCAAAGATGGCCAGGAGTCTCCTTACCATACGGAGAAAAATGGGGGGTTTCTGATGATTTATATCGGAGCGGAAGATGTATTTCTCGACCCGGGGAATTATACCTATGAGATAGCTTATAAATCAGCCAGACAGATCGGTTTCTTTGAAAAATACGACGAGATCTACTGGAATGCCACCGGCACGCAATGGATCTTTCCCATTGATTCAGTAACTGCCACGGTTGAGCTGCCGGCCGGCGTAAGACTGTTCCAGAACGCCTGTTATACAGGCCCTGTGGGATCTACTGAAAGCAATTGTACATTTTCTACATCCGGCCAAAGTAATTTAAAATGGACCGCTTCCGGTCTGGGGCCTGAAGAAGGACTTACCATCGCCGCAGGGTTTAGCAAGGGTTTCATAGCTCCCCCGCCCAAACCTGGGTTCTTACAGAAAAACTCCGTGCTTTTTTTATCATTAGCAGGAATATTGGGCTTATTTATTTATTACTATAATAACTGGCGGAAATATGGGATAGATCCTTCCAGGCCTACCATTTATCCACAGTTCAATGTGCCCGGGGATCTTTCTCCGGCATCTATGGGGTATATCTGGAAAGAGCGAATGGATAATAAATTTATTTCTTCCGCTATTATTAATCTGGCAGTAAAAGGCTACCTGGAAATTAAAGAGGTGGAAACCAATCAATTTTTGGGGCTTTTTAAGAAAAAAAATTATGCACTTGTGAAAAAAAAGGCTGTTGATCAAAATTTACCCTCGGAAGAATTGAAATTAATGCACAATATTTTTTCAGGAACAGAAGAATTATTGTTGGATGGGAAATATGACCCTTCTATTGCACAGATGGTCAGGAATTTTGAGTCAGAGGTTACATCCCAAAATGATGCCCTGGTAAGTAAGGGAAATAATAATAAACTATTAATCAAACCCGCCCTGATTTTAATCCTGGGAAGCCTGATATTGTCTCTGCTGGATTGGTTATTAATTGAAAGGGAGGGTCCAATCATATTAATTGTATTTTTTGCATTTGTTTTCTTAGTGATCTTCTTTTTTCTCGGCAGATATCTGGTCAATAGGTTCCCCCTGGTTAAGTGGATCTTCGGTATTATTTATGTTGGCATGATGATATTGATGTATTATATATATTCCTATGATAAAGAAAAGGAATTCCACCTAAATATATATTTGATTTTCGGATTTATAATAACCGGCTTTTTTGTGACGCTTATTTACCAGTTTTTGATAAGGAGGCCATCTGAAGAAAAACTAAATATGCAGTCGCTGATAGAAGGATTTAAAATGTATATGGGCGCTGCAGAGAAAAATCAGTTACAGCATTTTAATCCGCCCAAAATGACGCCCGAGATCTTTGAAAAATTACTGCCTTTTGCCATTATTTTAGGCGTGGATGAAATTTGGGGCGAAAAGTTTAAAAGTTTACTGGAAAGCATGTCCATCGAACCCTCCTCTTACCACTCAGGGTGGTATTCCGGGTCATATATTTCGCCTTCGGCATTTGGTGATTCGCTGAATTCCTCCATATCTTCCACTATGAGTTCTGCATCTACACCTCCCTCTTCGAGCGGCAGTGGCGGTGGCGGGTCTTCCGGTGGCGGCGGCGGCGGCGGGGGCGGCGGGGGTTGGTGACCAAAACCATGCCTGAAGAATGCTTACCGTGCTCATTCAACATTCAACATTCAACATTCAAAATTTTTACTCCTGCCCCAATCTTTCCTTGAGTTCTTTGACCTCTTTTTCCAATTCATCCATAAGGTCCCTGTCATCTGCTTTCAACCTGTTGGTATCCATGATCCTTAGTTGGCTGAGGCGTAATTCCTTGTCTTTAATACTCTGTTGTAATTCTTCTATATTCATTATGTTCTTATTTTATTATTATTTTTATTGCTGCATTTTTTCAACAATTCAGATTATTTCTATT